>URNJ01000148.1 GCA_900549215.1 uncultured Collinsella sp. | reverse complement strand
CCCGTGGCCATGTTCACCTGGGAGCTCTCGTAATCGCGACCGCCCACCAGCGCGTCGATGTAGCCGTTCTCGGGGTTCACAACGGCCATGGCCACCTCGAAGGGATCGCCGGCCTCCTCTTCCTTTTCGGCCGCAGCCTCTTCGGCGGCGGTCTGGGCCTCGATATCCAGCGTCGTGATCACCTTCAACCCGCCCTTGAACAGCTCGGAGGTGGAATAGGCGTACTTGCCCTCGGGGTTGGTCAGCTGGTTGCGCACGTAGCTCGTGAAGTAGGGGTAGGCCAGAATGCCCGTCATGGAGGGCTCGGAGGGGTTCAGCTCGATGGGCTCGGCCTTCACCGCGTCGGCCTCCTCCGCCGTGATAACCCCGTTGGACACCATGCGGTCGAGCACGGTGTTGCGGCGCTTCAGGCAGTTGTCCGGATAATCGATGGGGTTATTGTAGGTGGGCGACTGGGGAATGCCCACGAGCGTGGCCGCCTCGTTCAACGTGAGGTCCTTCGCGTCCTTGGAGAAGTAGCGCTCGGCGGCGGCCTCGATACCGTAGGCGCCGTGGCCGTAATAGATGGTGTTGAGGTACATCATGAGGATCTCGTCTTTGGAGTACATGTCCTCCATCTTGACGGCGATGTAGGCCTCGCGCACCTTACGCTCGATGGTCGAGTCGAACTGCTCCTCCTGCAGGATGGTGTTGCGCACCAGCTGCTGGGTGATAGTCGAGGCGCCTTCGTGCCCGCCGCCGAGGGTTGCCACCGCAGCACGCGCGATACCCCACAGGTCGATACCGCCGTGCTCGTAGAAGCGTTCGTCCTCGACGTCAACGGTGCCCTGCAGCACGTAGGGGGAGACCTCGTCCTTGGTGATGGACTTGCGGTTTTGCGTGTAGAAGCTTGCGATCTTGTTGCCGTTGCAGTCGACGATCTCGGTGGGCTCGCTCACCAGATACGCGTTGGCGTCGGTGTAGTCGGGCAGATCGGACAGCCAGCGGTTGACGTTGCCGACCATGCCGATGCCAAATGCCACGCCCGCGATAAGCAAAAAGCCCAAAAACGAGAGCAGGATTATGGGCAGAGCATGCGTCTTTGAACGGCTGCGTCCCTGTCGTTGGCGAGGACCCATATATTGACCTCCAGGTATGTCGCGCCGGACGGTGGATGTGCCGTCGGGGCAGGATGGACATAAGTTATTACACGATAAACCAAACGGGGCGCGCGAGGCCTCGTGTATGCTGGAAGACGGCATTTTTCAGAGTGAATGCATACCTTGGTAAGGAGTTTGTCGATGGCGATTCGGACGATGGGGCCGAGCGGACAATACGAGACTGGATTGGATGCTGCCGGCACGGCGCTGCCCGAGCTGCTGGCGCCGGCGGGCGGGCTCGACCAGATGCTTGCGGCCATCGCCGCGGGTGCCGATGCCATCTATGCGGGGTTGGGCGGCTTTAACGCCCGTGTGAGTGCGCACGGTTTTACCGACGACGAGTTTGCGCGCGGCTGCGCCGTGGCGCATGCCCATGGCGTGCGTGTGTACGTGACGCTCAACGTGTTCGTGTTTGACGATGAGTTGTCCGACGCGGTGGCGTTGGGAGCTCATGCACTGGAGTTGGGCGCCGATGCTCTGATTGTCGCCGATGCCGGGTTGGCCTGCGCGCTGCGCGCGGCGATTCCCGGGGTCGAGATTCACCTGTCCACGCAGGCGGGCGCTCATAGCGAGAGCGCCGTGCGGCTTGCCGCCGATGAGCTTGGGGTCGAGCGCGTGACGACGGCACGCGAGCTGACGGTCGACGAGATTGCGGCGCTATGTGCCACGGGCGTGCCCATCGAGGTATTCTGCCACGGTGCGATTTGCATCGGCTATTCGGGGGCGTGCGAGTTCTCGGCCCTGCGGCGTGGGCGCTCGGCGATGCGCGGCGACTGCACGCAGCCGTGCCGTTTGGCGTACGACCTGGTGGACGAGGCTGGACAGAGCGTTGTCGCCGTCGAGGGAGATCACCTGCTGTGCCCGCGCGACTATCTCGGTATTGCGCATCTGCCCGAGCTTGTAGATGCCGGCGTGGCGTCGCTCAAGATCGAGGGGCGCATGAAGAACCCTGATTACGTATTCAACGTGGTGCGGGTGTGGCGCCGGGCACTCGATATGCTGTGCGACGGCGCGTGGGACCCCGGTGCCGTGGAAGAGCTCGAGCGCGAGCTGGGAAGGTCGTTTAACCGTGGGTTTACCGATGCGTACCTGCGAGGACGTTCGGGTGCCGAGCTTATGAGCTTTGAGCGTGCGATCAACCAAGGTGTGCGCGTGGGACGCCTGGTGGCCGTTGGCCACGAAGAGGTGACCGTTGAGCTCGATGCCGCCGTGGCGGCGGGTGACCCGCTCGAGATTCGGTTCTATCCGGGTGCCGACGCGCGTCCCGATGTGCCCAAGCGCTGGCCGCAGGTGCCCTGTCCGGTGGATGCCGCGGCGGGGGAGCGCGTCGTCGTGCATTGCAAGCGTAAGGTTGACACGGGCTGCGAGGTGTACCTGATTCGCAGCGCCGGCGTGTTGGATCAGACGGCGGCGGTGTTGGAGCGCATGCGGGCCGAGGCGGATGCGATTGCGCCCGTTGCGCGTGCCGTTGAGGTGCTGCCCTTTGAGGGCGTTACGGTGGATGGCGGTGCGTCGACGGAGTTGGTGGAGTGCGCGGTTCCCGCTCGCATGGTTTTTGCTTGGCAGCTGATGGATGCCGACCCGCGCGGAGAACTCGATTTGTCCGACGCTGTTGTGGTGCTTGACGAGGTGTGCCGCACGTGTGACGCTGACTGGACCCGCTCACTGATGCAGCGTGCCGGGCGCGTTGTCTGCCGCAACCTGGGACAGGTGGTGATCGCTCGCGAGCTGGGCGTGACGTTTGACGTGGCGGCGCCGGTGTTCTGCGCGAATCGGGCCACGCTTACCTGGCTGCGCGGACTCGGTGCGGGGCGGGTGTACTTGCCGGCCGAGTTGCTCGGCAATGATGCGGAGCGTATTGCCGAACTGGCTGCTGAACCCGGCGTCTGGGGTCCGGTCGACGCCGACCGTCCCGAGCTTATGGTGTGCGAGCACTGCCTGCTGACCGCCGAGGGCGTCTGCGCTACCGATGCGACGGGACAGGTCCGTTGCCGCGACTGCTTGCGCCGTCGGCAGGTACGCTATCTGGTCGAGCGTGACGGTACACGTTTGCCAGTTGCCATTGACGCATGCGGCAGGACGAGGATTTTCCTGTCGTAGGTGCCGCGTCGCGTCAGTTTGTTATCATATGAGAGTTTATGGACTTCCAGCACCGCCGTATCCGGTGAGGGTGCTATAGCAAAAGGAGGATACCCAATGCTGTCTGTTGACGAGCAAATGCGTATCATCACCTCGGGCGCCGCGCAGATCGTTCCCGAGGCCGACCTTCGCAAGAAGCTTGAGAAGGGCGAGCCCCTCAACATCAAGCTCGGCGTCGACCCCACCAGCCCCGACCTGCACCTGGGCCATGCCGTGCCGCTGCGCAAGATGCGCCAGTTCCAGGACCTGGGCCACAACGTCACCCTCATCATCGGCAACGGCACCGCGCTGATCGGCGATCCCTCGGGCAAGAACTCCACGCGTCCGCAGCTTTCGCAGGAGCAGATCGAGGCCAACGCCGAGACCTATGTGAGCCAGGCCATGAAGATCCTGGATCCCGAGAAGACCACCATCGTGCACAACGGCGACTGGATTCTTTCGATGGACCTGGCCGGCCTGCTGCAGGTGTGCTCCAAGTTCACCGTCGCCCGCATCCTCGAGCGCGACGACTTTACCAAGCGCTACCAGTCCCAGACGCCGATCGCCCTGCACGAGTTCCTGTACCCCGTGATGCAGGCCTTCGACTCCGTTCAGATTAAGGCCGACGTCGAGATGGGCGGCACCGACCAGCTCTTCAACCTGCTCGCTGGTCGCGAGCTCATGGAGAAGATGGGTATGGAGCCGCAGATCGCGCTCACCATGCCGCTGCTCGAGGGCACCGATGGCGTGCGCAAGATGTCCAAGTCCTACGGCAACTACATCGGCCTGACCGACGCCCCCAAGGATATGTTCGGCAAGACCATGTCCATCCCCGATGAGATGATCGGCAAGTACTATCGTCTGGCCAGCTCGCTCACCCCGGCAGAGGTCGACAAGATCGACGCCGCCCTGGCCGATGGTTCTGCCGACCCCTACGAGCTCAAGCGCGCTCTGGGCCGCGACCTGTGCGACACCTACCACGGCGCCGGTGCCGGCGACGAGGCTCAGGCCGAGTTCGACCGCGTGTTCAAGGAGGGCCAGCTCGCCGACTTCCCCGAGAAGCACGTTGAGCTGACTGTTAACGACGAGGGCCAGATCTACCTCGCCGGCCTGCTCAAGGACTTGGGTCTTTCGGCGAGCGCCGGCCAG
>URNJ01000147.1 GCA_900549215.1 uncultured Collinsella sp. | reverse complement strand
CCCGCCGGTAATGCCCAGCAGGATCGTTTTTCCCTCAAGTTGCATTGAATTGTTGGATGCCGCCGCCATCGCTAGGCTTCCTTGCTCGGGAGTACCAGGAGGCGGTGGCAGTACGGGCAGTGCGTAATCTCACTACCGTCGTGGTTGAGGTCGCTCATGGACGACGCCTGCAGCGCGGTGTGGCAGATGGTGGGAATGTTGCCCTGGATGGTCTCGACGGCCAGGCCGCGGAACTGCTTGAGCAGGCGCTCATAATCGGTGAGCACGTCGGTCGGCAGCGTCGCGGCAAGCGCGGTGCGCTCCTTGGTGGCGGCATCAATCTGAGACTGGAGGTCGGCGGCCTTGGCGCGGGCGGCCTTGGTGTCGGCCTTCACGCCCTCCTCGAACTTGGCGATGATTGCCTGCGCGCGGGCCTCGCGGTCGAGCGCCTCCTTATGGGCGACAACGACGTCCTTGCGGGTGTGTTCAATCTTGTCCAGACGCTTGGCCAGGGTGGCGAGCTCGTTTTCCAGGTCCTGAACCTCGCGGTAGTCGGAGCCGTCGACGTGGCGCTTCTTGGCAGCCTCGATGGCGTTGTTGGTCTGAATCTCGGTGGTATTGAGATCGTCGAGCTCAATGTCCAGATCCTTGCGCTGGGCGTAGAGCTTGGTCATCTCGGACTTGAGCTTCACATAGGTCTTGCGCTTGGAAGCGAGCTCCTTGAGCTCCGGCATATTGGCAAGTTCGCTCTTGTTGCGGGCGAGCTCCAAATCGATCTGTTGCAGCTTGAGTAGCGTAGCGCCGGCGCTCATAAGTTCTCTCCTTTTGTCACAGTCCACCATTGGCAAGGGTTCAGTATTTTAATCGCATGACGGGGGTCGACCCCGGCGTCAACTGCAGAGTTCATCAATATATCAACGAACGGCTCCTCGGAGCGATCGTGTCCGAGCAAGATCACCGGCAGCCCGCGTAAGGCAAGGTCTTGCGCCACGTGGTAGCCCGCCTCGCCCGTCACGACAACTTCCGCGCCCGCGGCGATGGCAAGCTCTCCAAAGTCGCCCAGGGAGCCGCCCAAAATAGCGACGGTTCGGCATGCGTGCTCGGCTTCGCCCCACACGCGCGGGTCGCTGCCGAAGGCCGTGGCAGCACGGGTGGCAAGATCGCGCAGCGTGCACGGGTCGTTGAGCGTTGCAAGCGCGCCCAGGCCGGTGGCCTCGGGGTCGTCCACGTGCTCCAGTGAGCTCACGGCTGCAGAACGCAGCAGCTTGCTCAGGCAGACACGGGCTTCGTGCGAGCGGTCCAAGTTGGTGTGGAGCGATATGATGCTCACGCCGCAACGCGCTGCCTCGTAGAGCGCCGCGCTGCATTGGGGGCGTGCGGCATCCGCCGGACAAAAGGCCTCGGGTGCCTTGATGTAGATAGGATGATGCGTCAGCAGCACGTTGACGCCGGCCCCAAGAGCACGGTGCACGTTGGCCTCGGTCGCGTCGAGTGCGCAGGCAACACCGGTGATCTCAGCAGCGGGATCTCCCACTGATAACCCAACGTGATCCCAGCCCTCGGCGTCCGCCTTGGGATAGCGCGCAAGCAGGGCGCGCTCGAGTTCGGCGACGATCATGCGGCGCCTACGATCGAGAGCAGCGTCTGGGCAAACTCGTCCAGATCGTCCGGATTCACGCGGTCGTCAAAGGAAATGCGCAGTGCGCCCAATGCCTGCTCGCGACCGATGCCCATCGCGCTTAAAACATGGCTCGGGTCCATGCTGCCGCTCGAGCACGCCGAGCCTGCCGATACCTCAAAGCCGGCGGCGTCGAGCTTGACGATGAGCTCCTCGGAGTCCATGCCGTTGACGTAGATGGAAACCATGCCCGGCAGACGATCGGCCTGTGCGTAGTCGCCCATGGTGGCGTGAATGCGCGGGTGGGCCGTTAGCGTGGCGTAGAGCTTGTCGGAAAGGGCTTGCAGCGTCGCCCGCTCCTGAGCCACATGGGGCGCCAGAGACGAGGCGGCAGCGGCAAAGGCCAGCTGCGTGCGCAGGTCCTGCGTGCCGGCACGTCGTCCGGCTTCCTGTCCTCCGCCAAAGATGCGGGGACGCAGTGGGGTGCGGGTCTTAAGGTAGAGCGCACCGGATGCCACAGGACCGCCAATTTTGTGGGCCGCGACGGACATGGCATCGACGCCCAGCTCGGTGACATCGAGCGGAATATGCAGATAGCCCTGGATGGCATCGGTGTGGATCAGGGCGCCGGCGGCGTGTGCGGCAGCGGCAAGCTCCCGGATGGGCTGCACCACGCCGGTCTCGTTGTTGGCAACCATAATGCTCACGAGCGCCACGTCGTCGCCTAGCAGCTCGACAAGCGCGGCAGGCTCAATGTAGCCCATGCGGCAGGGCTGCACCAGGTCGACGGTAAATCCGGCGGCACGCAGCAGCGGCAGGTTGTCCAGAATCGAATCGTGCTCGATGGCCGACACGATTACACGATCGCGCTTGCGATCGCGCTGACGAGCGCCCTCGGCAAGACCGAGCAGCGCCAGCTGGTTGGCTTCGGTGCCGCCGTTGGTCAGGACAATCTCGGACGGGCGGACGCGCGCGCCAAAGCTGCGGGCAATCTCGCGACGTGCAACCTCCAGACGCGCGGCGGCTTTGCGGCCAAGCGAGTGTAGCGAGTTGGGGTTGACGCCGGCAAGCTCGCTGTCGTCGTACTCGCGCTGCGCAAGGAGCGCCTCGGCGCGCATGGGCGTCGAGGCGGCATAGTCAAGATTAACGGGTATGCGGTTTTGACCTGCGGTCATAAGGGTTTATGCCTCCTGTGCGGCCTCGTTGCCCAGCTTCTGCAGCAGCGCAACCTCGGCAGCGGGATCTTGGGACTTAAATACGGCGGAGCCGGCCACCAGGACATCGGCACCGGCCTTGACGACCTCGGCGATGTTTTTGGAAGAGATGCCGCCGTCGACCTCGATCATGGGCGACACGCCGTGGCGCTCGCACATGGCTTTGAGCTCGTGGAGCTTGGCGATGGTGCCCGGGATAAAGCTCTGGCCGCCAAAGCCGGGGTTCACGCTCATCAGCAGCACCATATCGACGACGTCGATGATGCTCTCGAGCACGCACACGGGGGTGGCGGGGTTGAGCACCACACCGGCCTTGACGCCGCGCTGCTGAAGATGCGTGAGCGTGCGGTGCAGGTGCGTGGAGGCCTCATAGTGCACGGTGATCATGTCGGCACCGGCGTCGGCGTACCAATCGACCGTCTCGTCGGGGTTCGATACCATCAGGTGTGCGTCGACCGGTACATCGGTGGAGCGCTTGACGGCCTTGAGGATGTCAACGCCAAAGGTGAGGTTGCCGGTAAAATGACCGTCCATAACGTCAAAGTGCACGTAATCGGCGCCGGCGATCTTGTCGAGCTCGCCCTTGAGGTTGGCCATGTCGGCCGAAAGGACGGACGGAGCGATTTTGATGGAACCCATGGTAGTAGCCTTTCTGCGCTAGTCGTTGAGTCCGTAGAACTCTTGAGAGGGGACGCGGTCGGTAAGAATCTCGAGCGCCCTATCCAAAGTAACACCGTTGTAGAGCGTTTGCTCCACGGCAAAGGTGAGCGGAATGTCTACGCCCAGTGAACGGGCGAGCTCGCTGACGCTGCGGGCCGCGACGGCGCCCTCAACCACCATATGCGTGCGCGTCTGATACTCGTCGAGCGACACGCCGTGGGCAAACTCGTAGCCAAAGGTGCGGTTGCGCGAGTGCTCCGAGGTGCAGGTGGCAATGAGGTCGCCCATGCCGGCAAGTCCCATGCAGGTCATAGCTTGACCGCCGCGGGCATGCACCAGACGGCTAATCTCGGCCAGGCCGCGCGTCATGATGAGGGCGAGCGTGTTGTCGCCGGCACCGGTGCCGGCGGAGATGCCGCATACGATGGCGATGACATTTTTCATGGCGCCGCAGACCTCGACACCGGTCATGTCTTGCGACAGATAGATGCGGAAGGCCGTGGACAGGAGCAGGTCCTTAAAGGTCTCCCCTATCTGCGGATGTTCGCTGGCGATGACGGCGGCAGAAAGCCCGCCGCGGCAGATCTCCTCGGCATGGTTGGGGCCCGAGAGCGCCGCCACGCGCGCCTCGTTGCCGATCTCGCTGGCGATGACCTCGCTCATGAGCAGGCCAGACTCGGGCTCAATGCCCTTGGTGAGGCAGAGCACCGGGGTGTCGGCGGCGATAAAGGGCGCCGCCTGGTGGCACACGCTGCGCAGGTGCGTGGAGGGCACGGCAAAGATGATGGCCTCGGCGCCGTCGAGCGCCTGCACCAGGTCCGTGGTGGCGACGACGTTGCCGGGCAGCTCGTAGCCCACCAGATACCGGGGGTTACGGTGCTCGCTATTGATGCCGGCGGCCCTCTGCTCACTGTGGGCCCACATGGTCACGCGCT
>URNJ01000146.1 GCA_900549215.1 uncultured Collinsella sp. | reverse complement strand
TACCGGCAACGCCCTGGCCATCTCCACGCCCGGCTACGGCTGCGGCGCCGAGAGCCTCTTTAAGATGTGCGTCGGTAACCAGATCGGCATCGAGCTTGCCGAGGATGTAGACGTGGAGAGCCTCTTCACCC
The DNA here is from genome assembly GCA_900549215.1 of uncultured Collinsella sp. GTDB lineage: Bacteria > Actinomycetota > Coriobacteriia > Coriobacteriales > Coriobacteriaceae > Collinsella. Next base: position 4,288 of record URNJ01000146.1, on the reverse strand, counting down.
CGCTCTACGGCAGCTTTATCGTCGAGCTCGCCGAGGATGCCGAGCTGCCCGAGGTCGCCGACGGCGTTGTCGTCGAGCCCCTGGGCACCACCGTCGAGGGCTATGTCATCGACACCGGCTCCGAGGTCATCGAGCTCTCCGAGCTCCAGGAGGCCTGGGAGAGCGGCATCGAGGGCGTCTTTGCCTACCGCAGCGCCGACGAGACCCCCGAGGTCGAGACCATCGACTTCCGCGCCAAGGACATCCACGTGTACGGCGACGCCAAGATCGCCCGCCCGCGCGTGATTATCCCCGTGTTCCCCGGCACCAACTGCGAGTACGACAGCGCCCGCGCCTTCCGCGCCGCCGGCGCCGAGGCCGACACCTTCGTGATCAACAACCTCACGCCCGAGGCCGTCGCCGAGAGCACCCACGAGCTCGCCCGTCGTATTCGCCAGAGCCAGATCATCATGATCCCCGGCGGCTTCTCCGGCGGCGACGAGCCCGACGGCTCCGCCAAGTTCATCACGGCGTTCTTCCGCGCCCCCGAGGTCACCGAGGCCGTCCGCGACCTGCTCAAGGCCCGCGATGGCCTGATGCTGGGCATCTGCAACGGCTTCCAGGCCCTGATCAAGCTCGGTCTGGTGCCCTACGGTGACATCGTCGACGCCACGCCCGATGCACCCACGCTGACGTTCAACACCATCGGCCGCCACCAGAGCCGTCTGGTGCGCACTCGCATCTCGTCCAACCTGTCCCCGTGGCTGTCGCAGTGCAGCCTGGACGACCCCTACACCGTCGCTATCAGCCACGGCGAGGGCCGCTTTGTCGCCAATGACGAAGTGCTCGCCCAGCTCATCGCCAACGGCCAGGTCGCCACGCAGTACGTGGGCGAGGACGGCAAGCCGAGCATGGATCTTTCCGTCAACCCCAACGGCTCCGCGCTGGCCATCGAGGGTATCACGAGCCCCGACGGCCGTGTCCTGGGCAAGATGGGCCATGCCGAGCGCCGCGGCGACAACCTGTACCGCAACGTGCCCGAGCATGTTCCCGGCGATAAATTCATGCCGATCTTTGAGAGCGGCGTGGCCTACTTCGCCTAAAGCTTTCCCATCAGGTACAATCCCTTCGGGTAACAACACCCGCCACCGGCACATCCGGTGGCGGGTTCTTTTTTGCTTTGCGCATACAGGAAGGACATCATGGAAAGCCGCAAGCCGTATCTCGCCACCCTGCCCGGACTCATCCTGGGCTGCCTCGTTTGCTGTGCACTCTGGGGTTCGGCCTTTCCCTGCATCAAGATCGGCTACGCACTCTTTGGTATCCCGGCGCACGATAGCGCTTCGCAGCTGCTCTTTGCAGGTTTGCGCTTCACGCTTGCCGGTATCCTGGTTATCGCCGGTATGAGTGCGGCCCAGCGCCGCCCGCCCGTCCCACAGGTACGCGATATCAAGCCCATCTTTATCTTGTCGCTCTTTCAGACCATCGGTCAGTACTTCTTTTTCTATCTGGGCCTCTCGCGCGCCAGCGCCATGTCGAGCTCCATCATCGAGGCCAGCGCCAACTTCCTAGCCATCCTCTTTGCCGCCCTGGCGTTTCGCACCGAAAAGCTCGATGCGGCCAAAGTGCTCGGCTGCGTACTGGGCTTTGCCGGTGTCGCGCTCGTCAACCTTTCGGGCGCGGATGGCACCTTTGGCTTTACGCTCGACGGCGAGGGATTTATCTTGGCTTCCACTGTTGCGGGCGCCCTGTCGACCTGCCTCATTGGCATCTTCTCGCGCGAGCATGACGGCGTCTTGCTCGCCGGCTGGCAGTTTTTAGTCGGTGGCGTGGTCCTTACCGCCATCGGGTTTTTGATGGGCGGCACGTTGTCCCCCACCGAAATCGCCCCCGCCATCGCGCTCATCATCTACATGGTGCTTATCTCCGCGGTCGCCTACTCGCTGTGGTCGCGCCTGCTTGCCGTCAACCCCGTCAGCCGCGTCTCGGTCTTTGGCTTTATGAACCCGGTCTTTGGCGTTTTGCTGAGCGCGCTGCTGCTCGGCGAGGGCGCCGGCACGAGCCCCACTACTGTCATCGTTGCCCTGCTGTTGGTTTGCGGCGGCATCATTATCGTCAATAAGCCCAAAAAAGCCTAGCGAGCTCGCCTTTTTAGGGAAGGCGTTCGCACACTTTAGCTTAATGGAATACATCGATGAGCTGAGGGCCGCCACGCACGCAAGCGTGCGACCCTTTTCCTAGCGTATCTGGATGCCGGCTTTCTTTTTCTCGGCCTTGACGCGGTAGAGCCCCGCATCGGCAGCGCGAAGTAAGTCTTGCCAGGTATCAACACTATCGCCGACCCGCGCGTAACCGATGGACATCCGCAATGCATACGGTACCTCGGCACGAGCGAGCTCGTCGTCAATCGCCGAACACAGGTCTATGATGTCCTGTTCCGCCGCTGCCTTTTGGAGCACCACAAACTCATCGCCACCATAACGTGCGATAAAGCCACCAGCCGGCGAGCAGACATCCTTGAGCGCCGTCGCAACAACCTGAAGAGCGTGGTCGCCCTCCACATGTCCATAGCGATCGTTAATCTGCTTAAAGCCGTCGGCGTCCATCATAAGCAGATATACATCTTCGGCCTGATCCACATTTGAAAAGAGCGACAGCATATAGGTCTCAAAACGGTTGCGGTTGTTGAGTCCAGTCAACGGGTCAGTCGAGATCAGTTGCTCCTGATAGACGATATAGAGCAGCAGGATGCTCAGCGTTATACCGAAGCAAAGGCCCGGTACCGAAAACAAAACCTGGAAGGTACCGCCCACCAGAGCGGGAACCGCAAAAAAGGCGAGGGTGCGATAAATGGCCTTCTTTTGCAGGCTTTCGACTTTTCGAGCCTGAATAAAGGCATGCAAGGACGTATATATGACGTAGCAGTAGCTAACGATAGGCTGAATCATATAAAGCGCTCCGCGACGATATACGCCCTGCGCATCGATATAGAACATAGTGTGCGTCCAGTAGCTGGTAAATGCCAGGACGACCACCAATGCGGTTGGCAACGTTAAAAGTACCACCCTATAGGGCGTGGTCAGGAGCCGTGAGCCCTGCATCGTCTCGGAATAGAAAAACCAAATGAGGCACGCGATGGCGAACAGCGAAAACGAAACCGCGTTGGAAATCCAATTGGCCGTGATGCCTACAGGAGTGCTCACGCCGTCCGAGAGCGTCCAGATCATATCGAAGAAAATGTAGGCAGCAGACGTGTAGCCCAGCATGCTAAACAAAAGCTGCTGGGTGCTCGAGAACAGGGAGCGACGGCTTAGTACGGCAAGTCCGATAAGAATAATCATGCACAGCAGGAATATCTCGATCTTGAGTGCCTTAATCACCAGGTGCCATTCCCTCTATATCCAAGTGGCCAAAATCGCCCGAGTCGCGCCCAGGCGCCAAACGCCCCTTTCTCCGCAGGGGTAAGGGGAATAATAGCAGAGCGCCCGAACATCACTGCAAAACAGTTTCCGTTCGGGCGCTCGGACGGCGCGAACTGCACGCCGGAATCAATTATCGGTAACGGCCGTTACTCGCCGTCGATGTCGGTCGCGACGGCCTCCTCAATAGCCTCGACGCCTTCGACCGACAGATCTTCTTCGCCGTGGCAGAACTTCTTATCGACCCAGCCGGTCAGAATCGGGGCCATGATTGCCGTGATGATGACGGCAGTGGCGATCTGCGCATACGCGGTGGGCGCAAGCTCGGCATAGCGCGGAGCGACCTCGGCGAGGGCGACCGGCGTGGTCATGGCCGTGCCGGCAATGGTGGAACATGCCACAGCCGCCTTACCGTTGCCGCCACACAGGCGCTCGAAGGCAAAGGTAATGGGACCGACGATAAAGAGCGTGATGAGGCCCAGCAGGATGCCCGAAATGCCACCGGCGATGAAGCTCGAAAGGCTCATGGACGCACCGAGCTGAAAACCGATGACGGCGATCGCGGGATTGGCGCCGGGAACCAGCAGGTTCTTGATAAACGGGAACAAGTTGCCCAGGACCATGCCGATAACAAGCGGCAGGATGGATCCGATGATGGTGCCGACGGGGATGTTGGCGAGACCCGAAACACCAAGGATGATCATCGTGACGGCGGGGCCGGCCGTAAAGAACAGGATACCGACAGCGCCCTGCTCGGACTCATCGCCGAACTCGCCCATGATGCCCGTATAGAGCGCCATGTTGCAAAACGTAATGCCGCCGATGATGGAAACCGAGCTCAGGCCTAAAAAGTTATCGTTAAAGAAGTACGCGACGCCCAGACCCAGCGC
>URNJ01000145.1 GCA_900549215.1 uncultured Collinsella sp. | reverse complement strand
CCTCTTTAAAGTAATACCGGCGGCGCTGGTTGGGTTGCCGCCGATATCCTGAGCCATAAGGGTGTGGACGTGGATATCGTTTCTCCGGTTGAGCCGGATGAGATTCCTGCTGCCCTGGCACGTCATGTTGCTCGTCGTACTGCCGGCCGCGATGTGCACGTTTGCGTCGGTCCCTCGCGTGACGAACTCGAGGTTTTAATCGATAAGGCTGATGTTGTTGTCGATGCCATTTTTGGTACCGGTTTCCACGGGAATCTGCGTGCGCCGTTCTCCATTTGGATTCCTACGGTCAATGAATGCGCCGATTGTGTCGTATCCATTGATGTCCCCTCGGGCCTGAATGCCGAGACGGGCGTTGTTGATGACGACTGCATTCGCGCCGAGCGTACGGTGACGATGATTGCGCCCAAGATCGGTCTGTATAGCGCTGATGGCCCTGAGTATGCTGGCGATTTGATCTGCGGCAATCTTTACGATCGTCTTGACGAGGTCATCGATGATGTCGACCACGCCGCCGAGATTGTCGAGCCCGGTGACTTAGTTGATTACTTTGCCCCACTACCTACGAATATCGATAAGTATTCTCGTGGCTCTGTGCTTATTGTCGCCGGATCTGCGCAATATCCTGGTGCTGCCATTATGGCGGCCAAGTCTGCAGCTCGCGCGGGTGCTGGTTACGTGGCAGTCGCGGCTCCTGACGCCTGCGCCAATCTCATTCGCATGGCACTTCCTTCGATTCCCGTCTTTGCTATTCCGTCTGATTCCCGCGGCTCCTTTGGCGCCGCTGCGCGCATGACGGTGTGCGAGATCGCAAAGAAGTACAGCTGCGTGCTGTGCGGTCCCGGTATGACGACGTCTGCCGGCGCTATGCAGGTGGTTTCGGGCTTGCTCGAGCTTGATGTACCGCTTATTTTGGACGCCGATGCACTCAACTGCCTTGCTAAGATTGCCATTGACGGTATTGATAGTAACCCCGAGATGTATCGTCGCGAGCAGCCGTTGGTTATGACGCCGCACTATCGTGAGCTTTCGCGTCTGGTTGCCGGTGACGAGGTGAACGACCTTGGTACCGCGATTGCGGCCGCGCAGAAGGTTGTCTGGGCTGCAGGCTCCGACAATCTGGTGGTCATTGCCAAGGGACCGACGACGGCTATCTGTGGCGTTGAGCGTGTGCTGCTGCCGCTCTCGGGTCCGGCTTCTCTGGCAACTGCCGGTTCGGGTGATGTTCTCGCGGGTATTTTGGCCGGCACGCTTGCCACCATGCGCGACGAGATGGATCGTTGGGAGTTGCTGTATTCGTACGCCGTCGCACTTCACAGCTACGCCGGTTTTGCCGCGGCGACGGAGTATGGTGAGAAGAGCGTCATCGCGACCGATCTTATCGACTTGATCGGTCCTGCCATGGAACTGGCGGCGAAGGATGCGCTCGAAGATCTGGGAATCATGGACGAAGGGTCGGATGACTAATCATGAATAAAGCCGATTTGACGCGCTGGTCCTGGGTCGAGATCGACCGCGGGGCGCTCCGTCGCAACACGAGGGCCTATAAGAACTTGCTGAATCCACGTCAGCGCCTGTGCTGCGTGGTCAAGGCTGATGCTTATGGCCATGGAGCTGTTGAGTGCGCCAAGATCATGTATTCGGCCGGTGCCGACATGTTTGCCGTGGCGACGGTTAACGAGGGCGTTGAGCTCCGACAGGGCGGGATTACGAAACCCATCCTCATCCTAAGCGAGCCGCCTATCGAGGCCATTCCGACGTTGCTCGAGTTTGATATCATGCCCTCGGTCTATACGTCTGACTTTGCTCTTGCGTATGGCGAATGTGCCGTCGCGGCGGGCAAAGTGGGCAAGTATCATCTCGCCATCGAGACGGGCATGAACCGCATCGGCGTACATTACACGCAGGTGCTCGACTTTGTCCGCGGCATCAGTTTCCATCGCGGTATTCAGTGCGACGGCGTATTTACGCACTTCGCCACGGCCGATGAACCTTCGGGCTGGGACTACAAGCTGCAGTGTCAGCGCTTTACCGAGGCCGTTCAGGCCATTAAGGATGCGGGTTTTGAGTGCGGTATCGTGCACTGCGCCAATACGCCGTCCTCGATGCTCGACCCCTCGATGCATTTTGATATGATTCGCGCCGGCGTTGGCTTGTATGGCATGCAGCCGTGCGAGCTGAGTGGCCGCGTGATGCAGCTCGATCCCGTTATGAGCGTCCATGCGCGCGTGACGCGCGTGGCACACCCTGCGATGGGTGAGGGCGTGGGCTACGGTTTTACCTACCGCGTACCGCGTACGCGCGTTCAGATCTGCACGCTGCCGATCGGTTATGCCGACGGCCTATCGCGTACGCTTTCCAATCGTATGGATGTGCTGTATCGCGGCGAGCGCGTGCATCAGGTTGGCAATATCTGCATGGACCAGTTTATGGTCGCCATTCAGTCCAACCCGGCACACGAGATTCCCGAGGCCGAGTATGGTGACGAGATGATCATTGTCGGCCGCGATGGCGATGCCGAGATCACTATGGACGAGATGGCCCGACTGCGTGGAACGATTAACTACGAGGTCGCCTGCGGCTTTGGCATGCGTCTCGACAAGGTCTACGTGTAGGAGCCGCTATGGGCGTCATGCACATCCCCGGCCATACCCATCAGGCACCACGTGAGGTCGCACTCGAGGAAATTGAGGCCGTTCTGGGCGATTGTCACCTCTGCCAGCTCTACCAGTCGCGTCACAATATCGTGTTTGGCGTGGGAAACCCCCGCGCTCGCGTGATGTTTATCGGTGAGGCGCCGGGCCGCAATGAGGATTTGCAGGGCGAGCCCTTTGTGGGGGCGGCGGGTGAAGACCTCAACGGCATTTTGTCGCTGGCGGGGCTCAAACGCGAAGACGTCTACATTGCCAACGTGCTTAAATGCCGCCCGCCGGGAAACCGCAATCCGCGTCCCGAGGAAGTGCTGGCCTGCTCGCCGTTTTTGCGTGAGCAGATTCGAAGCATCTGGCCCGATATTATCGTGACGCTCGGCAACCCCGCGACGCACTTTGTGCTTAAGACCGAGATTGGCATTACTAAGCTGCGCGGCAGGTTTCACCAGATGGGGCATTTTGTAGTAATGCCCACTTTCCATCCGGCAGCAGCGCTACGCAATCCGGCGTGGCAGGAGCTGCTGGAGGAAGACTTTAAGATGCTGGGCGACTATCTGGAGCGACATCCCGCACCAGAGGACGCCTCGGAATAATAAGGAGCATATATGTCCCTGGAGCGCCTGGGGGTAGGTACTTACAAAACGACTTGCGCTGCCGATACGGAGTACTTTGGCGAGCTAATTGCACCGTGCCTTGAGGACGGCGATGTGCTCATCCTGACCGGTGGCCTGGGAGTGGGCAAAACTCACTTTACCAAGGGCGTCTCGCGCGGGCTGGGCGATGGGCATATGGTTACGAGCCCTACGTTTGCACTCATGGCCGTTCACGATCAAGGTCGTATTCCGCTGTTTCACTTTGATCTATACCGCCTGGAGCATGCCTACGAGCTCGAGGATACGGGCATTTTCGATGTGCTGGGCTATGAGGGTGCTTGCCTGCTGGAATGGGGCGAACAATTCCAGGACGAGCTGACGGATGAGTATCTCTCGGTGACGCTCAAGCGTGATGAGGGCGACAGCGATGTGCGAACGATAACGCTCGAGGCGCACGGTGACCGCGCAATGGAGCTTTCCCATTTGATTGATAAGGCTGTACAAGATGAGCTTGCATAACGACAACGCGCTGGTGGTGGCGCTCGATACCTCGACCGACATGCTTGCCTGCGCGGCAAGCTGGATTGATGGGCAGACGGGCGAGACGAAGCTCGTGAGTGGCGACCACATGTGTCGCCGTCACGCCAACGTTGAGCTCGTGAATACCGTTGATGGCGTGTTGGCTCAAACCGGCCTGGATCGCAGCGATGTTGGTTGCTACGTGGTCGGCCGCGGCCCGGGGTCGTTTACGGGTGTGCGCATCGGCATCTCTACTGCCAAGGGCCTCGCGCGCGGTGCCAATGTTCCGCTGCTGGGCGTGTCGACGCTCGACGCTTGCGCTTGGACGGTGTGGAAGGCTGGCGTGCGCGGCAAGCTTGGTATCTTGGCCGATGCTATGCGCGGTGAGGTATATCCGGCGCTGTATATGCTGGTCGATGAGGGCCCCGAGCGTCAATTTGAGCGCGAACACGTGGTCAAGGCCGCCGTGGCGCTCGATGAGTGGCGCCAAGCAGCGGACTGGGACCAGGTTCAGCTGACCGGTGACGGTCTCGTGCGCTATGGCAAGCTGCTGGGTGAGGACGAGACCGCCCGCTGCGTGGAGCGCGACCTGTGGTGGCCTTCGGGCGAGGGCTTGCTGCTCGCGCACGCTGCGGGTGACGGCGATCGGCGCAGCG
>URNJ01000144.1 GCA_900549215.1 uncultured Collinsella sp. | reverse complement strand
ACCTCGCGAGCCACGCTCTCCACGGCCTCGTCCACGCGAGCCTGAACGCCCTCGCGCACGCGGGTCTTGCCGCCGCGCTTGGGGCGGCTCGGACGCTCGCCGTCGCCACGGCGCTCATCGCGACCGCGGTTGGAACGACCGGCCACATCACCGTAATCGTCGCCGTTGCGCTTGCCGTCGCGGCGTGCCTGCTCAAGCTTCTTCTTGCTCTTGGACTTGCCGCGCTTGGTCTTCTTCTTCACCTTAAAGGCCGCAGGGTCGCGCTCGGGGTCAACCGCGGGCGGGTTGGGACCCACATGCAGGTCGCCGGCCTCGTAGATGTCGGCGGTCTTGTCCATGAGCTTCTCGATCTCGTAGAACTCGTCGACGTCCTGCTCGGTCACAAACGTAATGGCCCAGCCCAGCTCGCCGGCGCGGCCCGTACGGCCAATGCGGTGGATATAGTCGGTCGGCTCGGCCGGCACGTCAAAGTTCACGACGTAGCGCACGTCGCTAATGTCGATGCCGCGGGCGAGCACGTCGGTTGCCACCAACACGTCGACGGTGCCGTCGCGGAAGGCAGAAAGCGCACGCTCGCGCTGGGCCTGGCTACGGTTGCCGTGAATCGCGGCGGCCTTGATGCCCTTACGCTCCAGACGACGGCAGCAGCTGTCGGCGCGATGCTTGGTGCGCATAAAGACGATGGTGCGCTCCGGGCCCTCCTTCTTGAGGAACTCGGGCAACAGGTTATTCTTGGCCTCGATGGACACCGGGAACACAAACTGATCGACGGTGTCGGCGGTCGACGTGGCGGGCGCGATCTCCACGCGAGCCGGATCGCTCACCAGGTCGGTGATCTCGCCCACGGCCTCCTCGTCGAGCGTCGCCGAGAACAGCAGCGTCTGGCGCTCGGCCGGCGTCTCGCGCACAATGCGGCGGACGGCGGGCAAAAAGCCCATGTCGAGCATGCGATCGGCCTCGTCGAGCACCAGGACCTTAACCTCGTTCAGGTGGCAGGCGCCCTGCTCGATCAGGTCGACCAGACGGCCCGGCGTGGCGACCAGGATATCGCAGCCGTACTTGAGTGCCGCGGTCTGCGGCTTGTAGCTCACGCCACCCACGACGGTCACGGCGACATGGCCGGTGACGTCGGCGATCTTGCTCGCGACCTCGTCGATCTGCTGGGCGAGCTCGCGCGTGGGGGTGATGACGAGCATCACGGGGCCGCGGCCGTTGCCCTCGGGCTTCTTGGCACCGCGACGGCGGTTGCGGCCGCCGCGCTCGCGCACGGGTTTGGGCGGAGCAATGTGCTCCAGATTGTTCATGGTCGGCAGCAAGAAGGCGGCCGTCTTGCCGGTGCCGGTCTGAGCGGCGGCAAGCAGGTCGCGGCCCTCGAGCACCACGGGGATCGAGCCGGCCTGCACGGGCGTCGGCGCCGTGTAGCCCAGGTTCTCGATAGCACGAAGCATCTCGTCCGAAAGCCCCAGCTCGTTAAAGGCGGGCAGGCTCTCGGTAGCGGACTCGACGGCCTGGGCGGCACTGGCCTCATCGGCGGCATCGAAGGCAGCCTGGGTCATGGCCTCGCGGGTCTCGTCCAGAATCTCGGCGTCGGTGACGTCGGATGCAGAATTACGCATATGTTGTTGTTCCTTATCTGCACGCGCAATGGGCACGGCATGCGGCCGCGCGGGCGTGCTTGGTAGTGCGCTAATACATACAAAAACAGGTGCGCACAGAGAGGACGTTGCTCAGCACGCTGGCGATCGCTTTGGCAGCCCTATCACGCGCCGTCCAGACGCAGCAGCTCTAAGCGATGGAGCAGATTCGCCGCGGGTTAGTATACCCGTGCTTCGCATGCCCCCACGTAAACCACAGATGACGAGGCGGACGAGGTGGGCCCGGCCGATTATCTCAATCTGTAACAGATGCAGGGCAAAACCGGGTCCAAATGTTATAGAACAAGACAGAGGGGGATTTCCGTTCAGTCCAACCAAAATCTCTCGGTCTTCCTGCAATTTCGAACATGTTGCCTATAATGTTGCTTTGGTTACGCTATATATTGCGCAGCCATTTAATACGTCGCCCACCGGGGGCCATTAATTCCTGTCGCCATATTGGCTAGGAAGCAACCAAAGGAGGTATCCGTGGCAGCAGAGACGCCTTGCTCGGTCCTCTATAACGATATTCGCTCGTTCGGCGGTCTTAAACATCTCGAGATCGCCCGAATGCTTATCAACGGAAACTCTTATCTCGGCAGTACCCTGCTCGAGAAATGCTCTTCCAACCGCTCGTATCTCACCCGTTACATCGTCCATCGCAAGCCTGACCAGTGCGTGCCCGCCATCTACAGCGACTTTACCGTCACCACGCTCAACCTTTCCTCGGCAATCTGCAGCAAGCTCGGCGGCGGCGAGTCCGCCTATCGGGCAATCGCCGAGCACTATCGCGGTCCGGCCGCCAACGAAATGATGTCGGCTCTCGCCAGCTACAAGCTGGACAGCCGCCTATATGCAAATGCCCTCAATCGCATCGACAACTTTGACGGCAATGCCGTGCGCGAAAAAAGCACGCTCTTCTTGATGCTCTTTGTGGCAACGGGGGCGCTCGCCGATCCCGTTCAGGGCGTGGCCACCGTCGAGCGCTTTTGCGACAGCAAGACAGGCGGGCACTTTGGCACCACCGAAACTACCGTAGGACGTGGCTTTATGAGCAGCCTGGGGCAGCCACGCACCGTCGCCCCTAACCTCGGTCTGCTCAGAACCCATGCCGACAACTGCGCCGACATGCAAATCCATCCCCTCACACGCGATCCGCGCGGCACCGTGATTGGTTCTTTGCCCAAAACCTCGCCCAGCATCACCGATGTGGGCGCCGACGCATCGCGCGAGCATCTTCGCATTTGGCTCGAGGGTGAGCACTGGTACGCCCAGGGCCTTGGATCGACCAACGGCACAGTGCTCGAATCGGGCGCGGGCGACGGCGATATTGTGATTGAGCCGCCGCGCGACCAACGCGAGCCCGGCAAGATCTATCCCCCAGTGGAAATCGAAAACAGCGACAGGCTCCATCTGGGTCTCTACACGACATTCCTTGTCATTGTGGACTAGCACGGACAGCGATCGGAAGACGGTCGCCGTCCGTCTTATGTCTTCTGCCTTCTGCGTCGTAAACGACAATACTCAGCGGTATACGTGAGCAGTGCGGCTATCATGGTACTTTACCGATATCCGCACTGCTCACGTATACGCGCGGCAACCCATGCCAGACAAAGGAACGCCATGGATACTACCGATAGCGCCTATGGCGACAAACTCGTCCGTCTCGATACGTTCGATACCGCCGTGGCGGTCGACCCCAGCGCTGAGGACGACGCCAAGCGTCGGTTTATGACGCTTATTCTCCAGACGGCCCACCGCAACAACGGCAACATCGGGCACGTGCTGCGCGCGACCAACACGAGCGGCGAGGTCTTTGCCGTCAAGCTGCTCAAGGACAACGCCATTCTCTCTGGCCAAGCCCCCGACCGCTCCGCCGAGCAATCGGCAGCGCACCTGGCCAACACCGCTGCGCTGTTTGAGGAGTACCGTCATCTGTGTACCGTCTCGCACCTGCGCGGATTTCCGCGCGTCTATGGCTATGGATCGTGCGAAGATGACCCGCTCATCCTCATGGAGTGGGTCGAGGGCACCTCGCTCAAGCAGGCGCTGCCCCTGCTTCCTCACGACGCCTCGGGCGGGCTGACCACCCAGATGGTCGCCGCCGTCGGAAACGCCGTGCTTCGTGCGCTCTTGATGACCCAAGGCCTCGTGAATCCGGTCATCCATCGCGACCTGTCGCCTGCCAATATCATGTTCCGCACCACCAGCCGAACGCTCGAGCAGCAGATTGCCGATTGCTCCTTTGACCCCTGCCTCATCGACATGGGCTCCGCGACCATGGCTCTCGGCGACGACACGATCACCCGGCGCGCCGACATCTGGCGCTTTGCCACGCCCGCATACGCCGCGCCCGAGATGCTCACGCAGGATATCGAAGGCATCGCGGCCCTTCGCCGTTCGCCGGCAATCGACGTCTATGCGCTTTCGAGCATTCTGTACCAGCTCTACAGCGGTCGCAAACCGTTTGACTTTGAGTCGACGGACGCCGCTGCCACCGGCTCGTTCTATCTCGTAAAGACCAAGACCAAGCCGGCTCCGCTCGAGCCGCGCCGCGAGGGCGATGAAGCGCTCGTCCAAATCATCATGAAGGGTCTCTCAGTCGAGCAGTGCGATCGTCCCACCGAGCAGCAGATGCTCGAGATGCTCTCGGCATACCTCACCGATGCCGAATCCGAGGGCTGCGAAGGCACAGGAGACGAGGCCGCGATTGATATCGATTCTGGCACGCACCTTAAGGTCGACGTCGCCGGCGAGCGCGCACGAGAGATCCTGAATCAGGCCCGCCACGATGCCATGACCCGCCGCCGCTTTATTATCGGTGGCGTTGTCGCGGCCGTTGCG
>URNJ01000143.1 GCA_900549215.1 uncultured Collinsella sp. | reverse complement strand
CAGGGTCCCGATGGCGGCCTGGCCGTCGCGCGCGCGAGCTACGTCGCCGGCTGCTCCTCTACGTCCAATGTGCTCGCCGGCCGCCGCTACGGTATTCCCGTCTTTGGCACGCATGCGCACAGCTGGGTGATGAGCTTCGATTCCGAGCTCGAGGCCTTCCGCGCCTTTGCCAAGTCGAGCCCCAAGAACTGTACGCTGCTCATCGACACCTACGATGTACGCGAGGGCTGCGAGCATGCCATTACGGTTGCCAAGGAGATGGAGGCGGTGAGCGAGCGCCTGTCGGCTATTCGCATCGACTCGGGCGACCTCGCCAAGCTGTCCAAGTATGTCCGCGGCCGTTTTGATGCTGAGTGCCTGCCCTATGTGGGGATTTCGGTCTCCAACGACCTGGATGAGTACACGATCCAGTCGCTGCTCGACCAGGGCGCACCCATCGACAGCTTTGGCGTGGGTACCAAACTCGCGACCTGCTACGATCAGCCGGCGCTGGGCGGCGTGTACAAGCTTTCGGCCCGCCGCGCGAGCGAGACGGACCCGTGGACGCCGGTGGTGAAGCTCTCCGAACAGCCCTACAAGCGCACGATCCCCGGTGTACAGCGTGTGCGCCGCTATTACGACGGCTTTGGCGGCCCGGTCTGCGACATGATCTATGACGAGGACCATCTGGCAGGGGAGGGCGCCGCGCGCGGCAATACCCTTGTGGCCGTGAACGATGCCGCCTTGGTGACCGATGTGTCCGAGCTCGAGTATCGTGAGCTGCTGGTGCCGATTGTGCGCGACGGCAGCGCGGTGGCTCCTCGCGAGAGCATCGAGGACGCGCGCGAGCGCTGTGCTTGGGCGCTCGATCATCTGGACGCGGCTTTCAAACGCTTCCTGTATCCGCAGACCTACGTGGTGGGTATGGAACAGGGCCTGGCCCAGGTGCGCGACGAGCTCGTGCGCAAGAACATGGCCGCGGCATCGGCCTTCCCTTGGGCTCACTAATTCCTTGGGCGGTAGGGGCGAGTCACGCTCCCTTGGCCGCCAGCTCGGCCGTTCGCTGAACAGTTGATTGGTTTGACGTATGACGACTTCTTATAAAACGATGGTGGTAAAGATCGGTTCGTCCACGGTTGTGGGCGCCGATGGCAAGGTCAACCGCTCCTTTATCGGCGGACTTGCCGATCAGGCCGCAGTGCTGCGCAAGCTCGGCTGGCGTCTGGTCGTGGTGAGCTCGGGCGCTATCGCCTGTGGCTATCCCGTGTTGGGCTTCGACCGCAAGCCGGTCGGCGACCTGCCGAGCCTGCAGGCCTGCGCCTCGGCTGGTCAGTGCATCATCTCGTCGGCCTACGACGAGGAGTTTCATGCGCGCGACCTGCTCACCTCGCTCGTATTGCTCACGCGCCACGACACGGCCCGTCGCACGTCCTACCTGCATGCGCGCGACGCCCTGCTGCGCCTCGTGGAGCTTGGCGTGGTGCCGGTCGTCAACGAGAACGATACCGTTACCGTCGATGAGATCAAGTTTGGCGACAACGACACACTGGCGGCGCTTGTGAGCTGCCTGGTTTCTGCCGATCTGTGCGTGACGCTCTCGGACATCGATGGCCTCTATACCGCCAATCCGCACGAGGACCCCACGGCCGAGTTCGTCCCGGTCGTGCATAAGATCGATGCCAAGATTATCGCCTCGGCGGGCGATTCTTCGACCTCGGTGGGCACGGGCGGCATGATCACCAAGATTCGCGCGAGCCGCATCCTGATGACGGCGGGCATTCAGAGCGTGATTTGCTCGGGCGAGGAGCCCGATGCACTCGTGCGCCTCGCCCGCGGCGAGAGCGTGGGCACGCTGTTCGATCCGCCGGCGGAGCGTCTGGACATCGCACCCCGCAAGCTGTGGATCGCGCTGGGTGACAAGGCTCATGGCTCGGTGACGGTCGATGATGGTGCTGCGAAGGCGCTGGTCAGCCGTGGCTCTTCTCTGCTTGCGGTGGGTATTCGCGAGGTCGATGGCCAGTTTGCCGAGGGCGATGTGCTCGATGTGTGCGACCCGAGCGGTATGGTCGTCGCCCGCGGTATCGCCGAGGCCGATTCGGACGTGCTGGAGCTTGCTGCCGGTCGCCGCCAGGACCAGATTGCCAGCAACCGCCTGCTGGCAGACCTGGCCGAGAAGCCCGCGATCCATCGAGATAACTTGATTGTATTTGCTTAGGCCTCGACGCCGGGCGCCTTCGATCTGCAATGCACGTGGGGCGAAATTACCAGGGTAACTTTGCCCCGCCGCGCTTATGTCCGAGCTGGTCGCCACGAAAACGGCCCATCTACTACGTTTAATAGGCTATCGGTGACCATGCCAAGAATTGCAAAAAGAAAACCGCAGGTAGAACGCCTGCGGTTTTCTTTATTTTGACATCTGGTTGGGCCATGCGGGTGAAACGTAGTAGATGGGCCGCTTTCGTGGCGAAGGACATCATCCGACACTTGGGTACGTTCCCTTTGTGCCGGCAGGTGGGGATACTCCTTTGCTAGAAGATTCGGCGCAGGTCTCCGCGGTTGAGGGCCTCGTCGAAGAGGTGCTTGAATACCACGCTGCCGTGCAGGCCGTCGTGCTCGAACTCGTTGGTCACCCAGGCGTGCGAGTTGCCCACGCGGTCGATCGTGTCGAGCTGCATGCCCGAGTCCACGTACATGTCATCGAAGTACACCGCGGCCTGGAGCGGCACCTCGTTGCAAGCCAGGCGCTGCGGGTCGTAGATCTTGTCCCAGCTCGTGTCTTCCATCAGCAGATCCATCGCGGGCTTGAAGGGTTTGAGCTCGGGCATCTGCTCAAACATCCACGGGAACATGGCCTCGCCGGTAAACATGAGCGGGCGCGCGAGTGTGTCGAACTCGGCACGATGAGCCTTCTCTTCTGCCGCGGCCCAGCGAATGGGCATAGTGTCGCCGTCGGCGTATATGAACTCCTGCAGCGTCCAGTACAGCGGATTCGTGCGCGTGTTGGTGCGCTCGAAGGCGCGCATCAAAAAGCTGTCAGATACCGAGGCGCCGCAGGTCAGCGTGCCGTCGCCGTCAACAAACGCGTGATCGATAATCCAATGCATGCGCTCAAAGCTCGGCTTCATGCCAAAGTCGCTGCCCATGAGCTGTGGCGAGCCGTCGGGCAGCACGGGCTTCTGGGCCTCGAGCGCATCGGCCAGGGCTGCCACGCGCTCGACGTCAGCGGGGTAGCGGTTGTAGTACTGCTGCGTCTTGGCTGCCATGCGCGGGAAGGTGTGCGCGTAGACCTCGCTGGCGCTCGCGGGCAAGTGGGGGATGCCGCCGCAGGTAAAGCTTGCCGCCACGCCTTCGGGGAAGAGCGACAGATAGCTCAACGTCAAAAAGCCGCCGTAGCTCTGCCCGAGTGTGACCCAGGGCTTGCCGCCAAAGCCCACCAGGCGCAGGTACTCAAAATCGCGCACGATGGAGCTGGCGAGATGGCGCTTGAGGAAGTCAGCCTGCGAGCGTGCGGCATCGGAGCCGGCCGCCGTCGCGCGCTCGCCCAGTGCGGCAATCGTGCGTCCGTCCACGCAGCTGCTGCGTCCGGTGCCGCGCTGGTCGGGAAGGACCACGCGGAAGTGCTTGACGGCCTCCTCGATCCAGCCGTCGCTTGTGGGCGACAGCGGACGCGGGCTCTCGCCGCCGGGGCCGCCCTGCAAAAACAGGAGCAGCGGCAGATCGTCGCTGATGCGGTCGGGCGCGCAAACCACGCGGTAGAAGAGCTTGATGCTCTCGGGCGCGCCGGCGATGGGTGCCGGCATAGCGCCGCGGCGCATGGTGCTGCCGACGGCCAGGAGCATCGGCTCCAGGCCGCGCCAGTCAAGGGGGACGTCGATGCTGTGGTCCTCGACGTAAAGGCCGGGGACGTGGTACGAAGTGATGAGGGCCATGTGAGTCTTCCGTTCGTTGCGGTGTTTCGGGTTGACCAATTCTACCGCCGCGGGCGAGGCCATGCGCAAATCGGCTACCATGGTTGGCAAACATCTAAGAGAAAGGGCCGTTCATGTCGGTCGATATGCCCCGGGTCTGCCCGGCGTCGGTCACGAGGACCGTGGCGCCGATCACGGGCGCGCCCTTTTCGTCCTTGACGACGCCCTTCACCGTCTGGCTTTGGGACGCGGCGTCCTTGACGAGGATGATTCTCCGGTTCTCGAAACGGCACGAGCAGTCGGGCAGCATCTGCCGCACCACCTCGGCCACGGGTTTGCGCACGGCCGCGACGGAGACGATCCGCTTGAGGTCGAAGTCGCCGTTATTGTAGAAAAACGTGTAATTGGTCAGTCGCTCGATCTCTTTCAAAACCTGTTCGACAGAGACGTTGTCCTTGGCGATGCTTACCGTGGGGGGGGGAGTTTGCGCCCTTCCTCCCGTGGTCAGTAAGAGCAATAGCAGGGCTACACCAAGGATTTTAGCTTGGATAAGTTTACGCATGGGTTTGTAATTTAGGTAATGGTCGAAATGGCCGGAACGGGTTCTGCGTTCCGGAAGTGAAAGCGGGAAAGTCCAGG
>URNJ01000142.1 GCA_900549215.1 uncultured Collinsella sp. | reverse complement strand
TGAGCAGTTCGCCAACCGCTTGCGCAAGAACGCCCGCCTGCGTCGCAAGTGGGCCAAGCGCGAGGGCGTGAGCTGCTACCGCGTCTACGATGCCGACCTACCCGATTACTCCGCCGCCATCGATCTGTACGAGGGCTGCCCGCAGACGCCGGGCCGCTGGCTCGTCATCGCCGAATACGCCGCGCCCAAGACCATCGACCCCGCGCTTGCCCAGGCCCGTATGCTCGACATTCTTGCCATCGCGCCGCGTATCCTGGATGTTCCGGCCGAGCACGTGCGCGCCAAGGCCCGCATGCGTTCGCGCGGCGGCTCGCAGTACGGCAAGCAGGGCGCCGGTAAGGGCGCATCGGGCGAGCGCGCCAACATCGCGCGCCGTCGCCTGCCGCTCATCGAAGAGGGCGGCCTTACCTTTGCCGTCAACTTTGACGACTATCTGGATGTGGGCATCTTCCTGGATCACCGCGTCACCCGCAACCTGGTGCGCGAGCACGCCAAGCAGGCGCGTCGTTTCCTCAACCTGTTTGCCTACACCGGCACCGCCACCTGCTACGCGGCGGACGGCGGCGTCGAGGAGACCGTAACGGTCGACCTCTCCAACACCTACCTGGACTGGGCCGAGCGCAACATGCGCCAAAACGGCTTTGTGGGACCGCAGCATCATTTTGTGCGCGACGACGTGCTCGCCTGGATTCGCGACCAACGCCAGACGCGCAACCGCTGGGACCTGATCTTTGTCGACCCGCCCACGTTCTCGAACTCGTCCAAGATGGGCCGCCGTACCTGGGATGTCCAACGCGACCATGTTGAGCTTTTGGCCGGCGTATCCCGCCTGCTCGCACAGGGCGGGCATGCCATCTTTAGCTGCAACCTGCGCGGCTTCCGTCCCGAGACGCGCAAGCTCGCACGCGCGGGCGTGGTGCTGGAAGACATTACGGCACAGACCATCCCCGAGGATTTCGCTCGCAATCAGAAGGTGCACCATTGCTATATCGTGCGCCGCCTGCCCATCGAGGACGCCATGGCAGAAGTCGGCTTTAGCGCCGAGGAGATTGCAGAGCGAACCGAGGAACTGCGCAATCCCGAGGCCCGCAAGCCCCGTGCGGCAGTACCCGCGCACGCGCAGGCCGGCGGCCGAGGGCTGCGCGGCAACGGCAAGCCCTCCCCCGCCGGCAAGCTCAAAAAGAAGAAGTTCTACGCCAGCAAGCCCAAGGGCAAATAAACAACGTTGCGGTGGAATAGTTCCTAAAAATGCCTGGTAAAGGACCAAACAGGAACTATTTCACCGCAACTCATATTGGGATAGTGGTTGGCGATCTAGCCTTGGGTGACCAGGCGGTAGCCGATGCCCACGTGCGTTTGGATATAGCGCGGGTGCGCGGGGTCGGACTCGATCTTTTTGCGCAGCGTGCCCATAAAGACACGCAGGCTCGCCAGGTCGCTCTTAGTTGCCGTGCCCCAAATCTCGTGCAAGATAGACTGGTGCGTCAGCACCTTGTCGGCGTTATGCGCCAGCAGGCACAGGAGCTTATACTCGATCGGCGTCAGGTGCAGTTCCTCGCCATCCATCGTGGCGATGCCGGCATCAAAATCGATATGCAGCTCACCGGTATCGAACGAGCCCTCGGAGGTAACACCGCCCGTCTGTGCATACGAAAGACGCCTGAGCGTCGTGCGAATGCGCGCGAGCAACTCCTCGACCGAAAACGGCTTGGTCAGGTAGTCGTCGGCACCGGCATCGAGTGCGCGAATCTTGTCCGCATCCTCGCTGCGCGCCGAGACCACAATGATCGGCATGCCCGACCATGCGCGCACCGACTCCACCACTTTGACACCGTCCATATCGGGCAAGCCCAGATCGAGCAGCACAATGCTCGGCGCCTGCGATGAGGCGGCGGCGATGGCGGCATGGGCGGTCTCCACGGCCATATGACGCAAGCCGTGCGCCTCGAGCGCGGCAACGATAAGGTTGCGAACGGCGGGATCGTCCTCAACGACCAAGATAAGCGGTTTTACGGCAGAGTTCGGCACAGTGCTACTCCTTATCAAACGAAACGTCGGCGGCGGGAAGCTCAATCGTAAAGACCGAGCCGTGCGGGTCCGCCGCGGCAACCTCTATGCTACCGCCATGTGCCAGCGCAATGGCGCGGCAGAGCGAAAGTCCCAGGCCCACGCTGCGGTGGCTGTCGGCCAAACCGTGGTTGGCGGTGTAGAACGACTCAAAGATCCGCTCGCGGTCCTCGGGCGCAATGCCCGGCCCGTCATCGGCCACCGAGCACGCCACGCGTCCATCGTCGACGCCAATCGAAATCACGATATGCGAGCCTGCAGGCGTATAGGTGATGGCGTTGTTCACCAGATTGACCACCAACTGCACCATCAGGCGCGCATCGACATTGACGAGCGCCGGCTCATCGCACGCCACCACCTTAAGGTCGTGCTCGCGCACAGCCGGACTTACGTGGCGCAGCGCCTCCTCGACGATATCGTCCATAAGCTCGAGCGTAGTCGACAGATGCATGCCGCCGCCCTCGAGCTTGGTGATGGCGAGCAGGTTCTCGACAGTGGCGTTGAGCCACAGCGCATCCGAGCGAATGGATAGAAGCAGGCCGCGGCGCGTCTGGGCATCGAGCACGGCGGTGCCGGTCGAGCCCTGGTCGAGCAGCACGTCGGCATTACCCGAAATACTGGTAAGCGGCGTACGCAGGTCGTGCGAGATGGAACGCAGCAGGTTGGCGCGCAGCTGCTCGTTTTTGGCGAGCACCGCCGCCGCCTCGCGGGCCTCCATGGCGCGGGCGCGATCGAGTGCCAGCTCGCCTTCGCTCACGATGGCATCGGCAAGTGTCCGTTCCTCGTGCGTCAGCACGTCGGGCTCGGCAACGATAGCCAGCACGCCCACCACCGAGGCGGGGTCGCCCGAGCGCACGAAGCCGTCGCCCGTGCGAACCGTCAGGTAGATACCATAAAACGCCGAGCCGCCATAGGTGGCATCGAGCGGCGTTCCCACATAGGCGGACGCCGAGAGTCTCGGCGGCATCTGGGGCGTCAGCTGGTGCACCGGCGCGGCATCGCCCACGGCCGTGTACGTCGCATGCGGCAGCAAGTCATCGCCCTCGGTGTCGGCGCTGTACCACACGACCGGACAGCCCGAAAGACGCGCCAGCTGCGTTGCCATGGCGTGAACGATCTGCTGCTCGTCGGCGCAGCGCTGCAGCATGCGGTTGGTCTCGAGCACCATATGCGTACGGCGGTCGCTAGCGGCAGCCTGTGCCAAGGCGCGGCGCAGGGCCAACGCAATCGAGCTCGACACGAGCGAGACCACAAACATAATGAAGAACATGCCGGGATAGACGCGGTCGATAAACGACAGCGAGTAGCGCGGATCGACAAACAAGAAGTTGTAGAGCGCCGCGGCGGCAGCCGAGCTCAACAGGCAATACAGGCGGCTCCAGGTGAAAAAGGCACACAGCTGCACGGCAAGCACATAGACGATCATGATGCTCGGCGCGAGACCCGGATGGTCGAGCAGCGCGCCCACAATCGTCGCCGCGACCAGCAGCCCCACCGATACGCAGGCGTCATACAGAGGGCCGCGGCGCGTCAGCGTTGTGCGCCGCCACCAAAAGCTATCGGCAATATCGCCGTCCGCACGGACGTCCATCAGCGCCCCGCCCCTCTCTCAAAAACAAAAACCACCACAAAGGGACAGGCACCTTTGTGGTGGTTTTCCCTCGTGGTGGTTCTAAGTGTAAAGCCTTCTACGACCGGCAGCCGCTAGACAAACAGCACGTGCGCGAGCAGTGCGCACACGCACACCGCTCCAAATACCAGTGCCACGATCGAAATCACGCGATCGGCCATGTCCATGTTGGCACGATTCGTAAAGAACCGATCTTCGGCGGCGTCGGCACGTGCCTCACGCACCATCTCGGCAACCGCCTCGCGGCCATCAAGCATCTTTGCATCCATGTTTGCCCCCTCGGTCTCAATCTTGTCCATCGAAAACCAACTCCGTGCAGCCTGTCGGCGCCTACGGCCGCTCGTTGGGAGCCAGGCGCTGCATCTTATTCACGGCCTTGAACTTGGTGAACAGCGGCACGTACTCAAAGCTCACGTTGGAGTTCTCCAGGCCGTACCAACGTGCGGGCGTGCCGGCAGCGCGGCGGATGATGTACTTGAGCGTGATGGCCGTGCGCTCGCTGGGCTCCACGTCGCTCTCGGGCGCCAGAAGCTTACGGATCAGGACGAACTTGAACGTGCCGATGTTACCCGGATCCTTGTAGACCGAGTAGTCATGCGTCTGCGGCGGCAGCTCGCCGGTGGCAGCCAGGTCCTGAACAACCTGACGCAGGTAGGCATTGACGCGCTGGTTGATCTTGTAGCCCAGGTACAGATGCACGCGGAACACGTAGTCGGTGCCGAACGTCTCGACCGAATAGGCAAAGGTATGCGGTTCGTCCATGGTCTCGACGTTCACAAACCACCAGGCGTGGGCACGCTTGGGATGCTTGTCCAAGATCGAGTAGACAATATCGCGGTCGATGTAGTCGGTATGGGTGTCCTTGGTCAGGTACACGACGTTGTCGCTCATGCGCTCGTAACGGTCGTCGTCGCGCAGGCGCTTGAGCTGCGGCAGGTAGCTGCGCAGCGGCA
>URNJ01000141.1 GCA_900549215.1 uncultured Collinsella sp. | reverse complement strand
CCGCCGCTACGCGCTCATCCAGGTCACGCGAGAACTCAGCATCGCGCACTTGCTTGACGATATCCGCATAGCCGGACGCATCGACCTTAAAAACTTCGCCGCAATGCGGGCACTTGATCTCGTTCATAGCAGCTCCTCAATGGACGCAAATTTCAACCGCCTACACTCTACCGCGCCGCGCGGACAAAATAGGCGCCGCTGCCAGAATGGCAACGGCGCCAGAACCGCCACAAAGGTGCCTGTCCCCTTCGTGGCGGTTTGCGAGCTACAGTCCAAAGAAATTCAGGATCTGGTCTCGGCTTACGGGCTTGTAGTCGTTGGCGTCGAGGCCCACATCGTAGCGATAAATGGGACGCTCGCGATCGCGGTTGCGTGCGTTGGTGCGGTCACCCCTGCTGTGGATATGCCCATGCAGCATAATGGCGCCACGTGCCTTGCCGTTCCAGCTGAGCATGGGGTAGTGGCTCATAACCAGACGATGGCCCTTGGCATAGCCGGGAGCAATCTCCAGGTAATCGCGCACGTCTTCCCAAATCTGCGGTACGTCGGGATCTTCCCAGTCGCCGTCATGGTTACCACGGATGAGCGTCACGTTCTGGCATTCGATACGCTCGCGCAGGCGCACCGCCTCCGCCAGGGGCAAATGATAGGTAAAGTCACCCAAAATATAGAGGCGGTCATCCGCAGCCACGCACTCATTGATGGCATCGATGACCTTGCGATTCATCTCCTCGACCGAGCCAAACGGCCGATCCATGTCGTGCAAGATATTCGTATCGCCCAGGTGCAGGTCGGCGGTAAACCACATCATCGTCTCTGTCCTCATTTCGCAACGTGTTCAACTCGTGCTAAGTATACAGACGCAGCGATGTGGCGGTTATCCAAAGAGCCCGCCGAACAGTCCGCGGCGGCGTTTGTCTTTCTTTTTCGACGCATCACTCTGGGCGTTCTTGCCCTGCCGCTTCTTACGATCCTGCTCCAACTCATCGTCATCGAGTAGCAGATCCCACTCAAACGGATCGTCTGTCAGATCGAACAGATCATCGTTATCAAACATGGCCGCCTCCCTTACCGATTAGCGAGCATCCACCACGTAGAGTCCAACGCGCACCTGATGCCACGGGCTGCGTTCGGGAGCAACCTGTTGCACGCGGGCCTCAAATACGTCCTCGTGGCCGTAATACATCATCAAGGACAGCGGGCCGACCTCGTTTCCCGGAACATACCCAAGCTTGGTGTTGCCGTAATAGATCGCAACCGCCTCGGGGTCATGGGGATTATCGCGCTCGGCACACAGCGTCAGCTTATCGCCGACCTTAAGATCGCCCAGGACCAAAGCGCCGTCGGCATATTGAAATCCTGCGATGTGAAACGACAGAAGAACACGTGAAGGCTCGTACATAGCAGCTCCTCTAACAGCAGGATAAATCGGCGCTTAACCGTACTGAGAAGCTTACGGGCCCGTGCGGACACTAATTCGCCCCACCCGCGCCTTTTCGACCGTTTGTCGCTACACCATCTGATTCTAATGCACAAACATGCGCACGAACTTGTGCTTCCAGCTTGCGTAAGGAGCATAGCGGAATGGCACGTCCAACCACGTTGCCTTGTTCACGATGCTCTTCTTGTGGCTAAACGTATCGAAGCTCTCGTGTCCATGGTACTGCCCCATACCGCTCGCGCCCATGCCGCCAAAGCCCATATGGCTCGTAGCCAAGTGCATGATCGTGTCGTTGACACAGCCGCCGCCAAAGGGCACGTAACGCACAAAGCGCTGCTGAACTGCGCGATCCTGGCTAAAGATATACAGAGCCAGCGGCGTCGGACGATCTGTAATAAACGTCTCGGCCTCGTCTAGGCTCTCAAACGTCAGCACCGGCAAAATGGGGCCGAAGATCTCCTCCTGCATCACGGCGTCATCGGGGGCCACGCCATCCAAAATCGTCGGCTCGATCTTGAGCGACGACTCGCGCGCCGTGCCTCCAAGCACAACCTTATCGGGGTCGATCAGCCCGCGTACGCGCGCAAAATGCTTGGCGTTGACGATATGCCCGTAATCCTCGTTATCGAGCGGATGCTCGCCAAACATACGGCGGGCCTCCTCCTTGATAAGGTCCAGCAGCTCGTCGTGCACGCGCGCATCGACCAGCAGGTAGTCGGGCGCTACACAGGTTTGCCCCACGTTGAGCCATTTACCAAAGGCGATACGCCGCGCCGCGACCTTCAGGTTTGCCGTCGCATCCACGATGCAGGGACTCTTTCCGCCCAGCTCAAGCGTCACGGGCGTAAGGTTTTTACTTGCACGCTCCATGACGAGCTTGCCGACCGGAACGCTACCGGTAAAGAAGATCTTGTCCCAGTGCTCATCGAGCAGCGCTTCGTTCTCGGCGCGCCCGCCCTCGACAACCGTCACCAGGCGCGAATCAAATGCCTCTTCACAGATTTGCTTGAGCACCGCGCTCGATGCCGGAGCATATGCGCTCGGCTTGATGACCACGGTATTGCCCGCGGCAAGGGCGCCGGCGAGTGGCTCGAGCGTCAGCAAAAACGGGTAGTTCCACGGAGCCATGATGAGTGTGACGCCATAGGGCACGGCCTGCGTTTTGCACACACTCACGGCGTTGGCGAGGTCACACGGACGCAGACGCGGGCGACTCCATCGAGCCACATGCGCAATCTGATGTCGAATCTCGGAAAGCGACGTGCCGATCTCGCACATATAGGCCTCGTCATGCGACTTTCCCAAATCGGTCTTGAGCGCATGGGCGATATCGGCCTCGTGGGCCCGTACCGCATCGCGTAAACTCACGAGCGCACGACGCCGAGCATCGACATCAAACGTGGCGTGCGTCTTAAAGTAGGTGCGCTGATCGCCGACGATGCGCGCAATTTCCTCGGTGTTCATGGCAACCTCCTAGTTCTCGTCCTCAAACATACCACCCGCGACGACCTCGTACATACGCTCGAGCTCCAAACGGTCCATCAAAAGTGGAACGGGGTATAGCGGATTGGCCTCGGCATCGGCATGGGCCGCCATTTGCGGAATATCGGAGCGGCGAATACCCGAGACATATTTGGGGATTCCCAGGGCCTCGTTCATGCGGTCGACCCAATCGATAAAGGCCTCGGCCGCAAGACTGTCCTGCGCGGTAGCCGGCGCAATGCCCGCCATGCGAGCCAGATCGGCAAGCTTGGGGGCGGCGGCGTCACCATAGGCGCGAAGCATATGCGGCAGGATGATAGCGTTGGCCAAGCCGTGCGGAATCCCGTAACGCCCACCCAAGCTGTGTGCGATGGCGTGAACGTATCCAACATAGGAGCGGGTAAACGCAACGCCCGCCTTATACGCCGCCGAAAGCATATTGCGACGCGCACGCATGTCGTCGCCATGCTCATAGGCCTCGAGCAAATTGTCGTGGATGAGCTGCACCGCCTGTCGCGCCATCTTACGCGTATAGGGCGTGGTGCTTCGCCCGATAAAGGCCTCGACGGCATGCGTCAGGGCGTCCATACCCGTCTGCCCCGTAATGGAGGCGGGCAGACCGCGCGTAAACTCGGGGTCGTGCACCGCAAAGCGCGGGATAAGCACAAAGTCGTTAATGGGGTACTTGTAGTGCGTCTCGTCATCGGTGATAACCGCCGCGAGCGTGACCTCGCTTCCCGTGCCTGCCGTAGTGGGAACGGCGATAAGCAGCGGCAGGCGACGATGAATCCGCAGCAGGCCGCGCATCTTGTTGATGGGCTTGCTTGGCTGCGTGATGCGTGCACCCACGCCCTTGGCGCAGTCCATGGCCGATCCTCCGCCAAAACCGATAATGGCCTGGCAGGCGCTCTCTCGATACAGGGACGCTGCCTCCTCCACATTCGAGACCGTGGGGTTCGCACGCGTTTCGGCATAGACCGCAACGCCAACCCCCTGAGCCGTAAGCGCACGCTCGAGTGATGCCGTGAGCCCCAAACGTGCAATACCAGGGTCCGTCACGATAAGGACCTTCTGGATCGAGCGCTTTTGAAGCACCGCGGGCACATCCTCGGCATGCTCCAAAATGCGCGGCTCGGTATAGGGCAGGATCGGCAATGCAATGCGAAAAACCGTCTGATATGTTCGGCACCAGGCACGACGGGCTAGATGCATAAAGGAAACTCCTTCATTTGTTGATTGGTCAACATTTGCTCGACCGATTGTACTCAGCGGCGGTCAAAGGCGGCCTGCCAATCGTTAATCAATCAACATCTTCATATCTCAAAAATGTTTTATTAAAAATCATTCCTAATAGGCTTCACATTTGGTTGCATTTATGGATAATAGAACCCGTCAAGACGCACGTCCGGAGAGGGCCCTTACGGGACCGGACAAGCGCCCCATCGCCATCGATCGAAAGGATCGAATCATGAAGTTTGTTTGCCCCGTTTGCGGTTATGTGGAAGAGTTCGACGGCGACCAGCTGCCCGAGGACTTCAAGTGCCCCCAGTGCGGCGTTCCCGGTTCTCGTTTCTTGAAGCAGGAGGAGGGTCAGCTCGAGTGGGCTGCCGAGCACGTCGTGGGCGTCGCCAAGATGGAGGGCGTCTCCGAGGACATCGTTGCCGACCTGCGCGCCAACTTTGAGGGCGAGTGCTCTGAGGTCGGTATGTACCTGGCCATGGCTCGCGTCGCCCATCGCGAGGGCTATCCCGAGATCGGCCTGTACTGGGAGAAGGCTGCCCAC
>URNJ01000140.1 GCA_900549215.1 uncultured Collinsella sp. | reverse complement strand
GGCGTCCGCCTCGAGCGCCTCGATCAGCACGTCGGCCGAGAAGATGTAGATGCCCATGGACGCAAGGTTCGAATCGGGCTTATCTGGCTTCTCGGTAAACTTGGTGATGCGGCCGTCCTCGGGGTCGGTGGTCAGGATGCCAAAGCGGCTGGCCTCCTCCCACGGCACGGGCATAACGCTCACCGTGAGGTCGGCGTTGTTCTCAATGTGCGTCTTAAGCATCTTACGGTAGTCCATGCGATACAGGTGATCGCCCGAAAGAATCAGGACGTACTTGGGGTCGTTGGCCTTGATGTAGTCGAGGTTCTGCGTAATGGCGTCGGCCGTGCCCGCATACCAGGCGCCACCGGTCTGCGTCTCGTACGGCGGCAGGATCGAAACACCGCCGTCACGGCTGTCCAGATCCCAGGCCTCGCCGGAGCCCACATAGGCATGCAGCAGGTAGGGGCGGTACTGCGTCAGGACGCCCACTGTGTCGATGCCCGAGTTGGAGCAGTTGGACAGCGAAAAGTCGATAATGCGGAACTTGCCACCAAAGCTAACCGCCGGCTTAGCGATCTTTTGGGTGAGTGCCCCCAATCGGCTGCCCTGTCCTCCTGCGAGGAGCATCGCGATGCATTCTTTCTTACTCATCGATTTCTCCTTCTGTCATCGATGTTCTTAAACCCATTAGCGACGGGCGCGGCGCTCGGTCGCGCCCGTCGAGTAATGCCGTGCTGGCATAAGGGAGCTTGCGCGCCTTTACGCGTGCCAGATCTCGTCGCGGTACTCGCGAATGGTGCGGTCGCTCGAGAACCAGCCGGAGGAGGCGGTGTTGAGCAGCGCCTTGCGGTTCCAGGTCTCCTGGTCGCCGTAGCTGTTCGTGAGCGCCTCCCATGCATCCACGTAGCTGCGGAAGTCTGCCATGACCAGGTCGGGGTCGTTGTTGTTCATGAGCTCGTTGTAGATACTCTCGAAGTTGCCCGAAAGACCCGCAAAGGTGTTGTCCTTGAGCTCGTCCATCACGCGGCCCAGACGCTCGCGATCGTTGTTGAGGGTATCCCACGCAAAGTAGCTGTTGGATGCCCAGAGCTGCTCGACCTCGGGAGCGGTCAGGCCAAAGATGGCCTCGTTCTCGCGGCCGGCCAGGTCGGCGATCTCGATGTTGGCGCCGTCGAGGGTGCCCAGCGTAATGGCGCCGTTCATCATGAGCTTCATGTTGGACGTGCCCGAGGCCTCCTTGCCGGCCGTGGAGATCTGTTCCGAAATCTCGGCGGCGGGGTAGATGAGCTGGGCGTTGCTCACGCGGAAGTTGGGGATAAAGCAGACCTTCATGACCTCGTTGACGCGCGGGTCGTTGTTGATGACGTCGGCCACGGAGTTAATGAGGCGGATGGTCTCCTTGGCGAAGGTGTAGCTCGAGGCAGCCTTGCCGCTAAAGATGAAGGTCGTCGGCGTCACGTGGAAGTTGGGATCGGCGATGCGACGGTTGTAGATGTCCATCACCTTCATGATGTTCATGAGCTGGCGCTTGTAGGCATGGAAGCGCTTAACCTGAACATCGAAGACGGTGTTGGGGTCAATGACCAGACCGGTCTCGGCCTTAACGTAGGCGGCCAGGCGCTCCTTGTTGGCACGCTTGGAGGCACCCACGGCCTTCAGGAACTCGGTGTCGTCCTTAAACTCTTTGAGCTTCTCCAGCTCAAAGGCGTCTTTGAGCCAGCCATCGCCAATGGCCTCGGTCACGAGCTTGGCATAGGTGGGGTTGGCCTCGGCAAAGAAGCGACGGTGCGAGATTCCGTTGGTCTTGTTGTTGAACTTTTCGGGCGTCAGGGCATAGAAGTCCTTGAGCACGATGTTCTTGATGATGTCGGAGTGGATCTTTGCCACGCCGTTGACGCTGTGGCTGCAGATCACGGACAGGTTGGCCATGCGAATCTCGCCGTCCCACAGAATGGCGGTCTGGCGCAGACGCTCCTGCCAGCCCTCTTGCGTGGTGTCGAACGACTCGTGCCAACGGCGGCTGATCTCGTCGATGATCTGGTACACGCGGGGGAGGAGCTTGGAGAACGTGCCGATGGTCCACTTCTCCAGAGCCTCGGGCAGGATCGTGTGGTTGGTGTAGCTCACGACCTGCGTCACGATGTTCCAGGCGTCGTCCCACTCGAGCTTCTTTTCGTCGATGAGGATGCGCATGAGCTCGGGGCCGCACATGGCGGGGTGGGTGTCGTTGGTATGGATGGCAACAAACTGCGGCAGCAGCTCCCAGTTCTCGCCGTGCTCTTTCTCAAAGGTGTCGAGCAGGCTGTAGATGCCGGCCGAGACAAACAGGTACTCCTGCTTCAGGCGCAGCAGACGGCCGTGCTCGCCGGCGTCGTTGGGGTAAAGGATAGCGCTGATTGCCTCGGCCTCGGCGCGCTCGGCGTCGGCCTGGGCATAGTCGCCGCGGTTGAAGGCCTCCAGGTCAAAGTGCTCCTCGACCGGCTCAGACGCGCAGCTTGTTGACGGTCTCGCCGGCATAGCCCACCACGGGGATGTCATAAGGGACGGCCAGGATGTCCTGCGTGTCCACCGTGCGGTAGAACGTGCGGCCGTTCTCCTCAAAGCCCTCAACATGGCCACCAAACTTGATGGTCACGGCCTTGTCCTGACGGCGGACCTCCCAGGGATAGCCGTGGGTGAGCCACTCATCGGTGGCCTCCACCTGGCTACCGTTGACGATCTCCTGCTTAAACAGACCATAGCGGTAGCGCATGCCGTTGCCGTAGCGGGCAAGCCCCTCGGCTGCCATGGAATCCAGGAAGCATGCGGCCAGACGGCCCAGGCCACCGTTGCCCAGAGCCGGATCGGGCTCCTGGTTCTCGATGACGGACAGGTCGAAGCCCATGTCGTCGAGCGCCTCGGCGACCATGTCGCGCACGCCAAAGTTGAGCAGGTAGTTGTCGAGCAGGCGGCCGATCAAAAACTCGATCGAGAAGTAGTACACGCGTTTTTTGCCCTCGGCGGTGGCGCGGGCGTCGCTCTTGGTGGCAACGGTACGGGCCTTCTCGGCCACGAGCTTAGCCAGGGCGTTAAAGCGGTCGAGGTCGCTGGCGGCCTCGACGCTTTTGCCGCTGATGCTCATAACGGCATCGCGATAGAGCTCGGTAAACTCCTGCTTGTTGTCGAAGATCTTATTCATACGTTCCTTTCCCCCGGGGATGTTTCTCCCGGAACGGTTATGACTTGTATCCTACGCCTCGGCGAGGCGGGTAATTACAGCTGTAACGGCTTTGTTACGCATCCTTGGCAGACGCCTTAACAGAAGCAGACTTGGCCTTGGTAGCGGCCTTTTTGGCAGCCGGCTTCTTGGTTGCGGCCTTAGCAGCGGCCTTTGTAGCGGTCTTGGTCTTGGCCTTGGTGGTCGTAGCCTTCGCCTTAGCCGGAGCCTTCTTAGCAGCCGCGGCCTTGGGCTTCACCGAGGACGAGCGCTTGCGCGTCGCCTTCTTGGGCTCCTCAACCACGGGCGGTTTATAGCTGCTGGGACCGCGGCGCTTAAGTACCACGCCTGCAAGGCCGGGCACCTTGATCTCGATGGAGTCCATCTGCCCGTTCCAGGGATAGGGCTCACTTGAGCAGGTGTAGGGCTCCTTGCCGGCATAGCCGCTGCCGCCAAACTCAGGACGGTCAGAATCGAAGATGACCTCCCAGTCACCCTCGCGCGGCACGCCCACGCGGAAGCTCTCATAGCTCGCCGGGTCAAAGCTGATCAGAATCACCAGGTCGTCATCGACGTCCTCGCCCTGACGCACAAAGCTCACGATGGACTGCTTGGAGTTGTCCGCGTCGATCCAGGTGAAGCCGTCGTCGGTGTAGCCGCGCTCGTACAGGGCGGGCTCGGCGGTGTACAGGTGGTTGAGCGCCTTAATAAACGCCTGATGATGACGGTGGGTCTCGTACTCCTCGGTCAGGAACCACTGGATGGACTCGTAATAGCGCCACTCAATAAACTGGCCGATCTCGTTGCCCATAAAGTTGAGCTTGGCACCGGGGTGCGTCATCTGGTAGAAAGCTAGCGTGCGCAGGCCGGCAAACTGGCGCCACCAGTCGCCCGGCATGCGGCCGATCAGCGAGCACTTGCCGTGCACGACCTCGTCGTGGCTCAGCGGGCAGATGAAGTTCTCGGTAAAGGCGTACATGATGGAGAACGTGAGCAGGCCATGGTTGCCGGGGCGCCACGGAAAATCGGTCTGCATGTAGTGCAGGGTGTCGTTCATCCAGCCCATGTCCCACTTGTAGTGGAAGCCCAGGCCGCCGTCCTGCGGCGGGTAGGTCACAAGCGGCCACGCGGTGGACTCCTCGGCCATCATCATCACGTCGGGGTAGTGGGCCTCCACGGCGCAGTTGACCTGACGGATAAACGCGCTGGCGTTCAGGTCCTCCTCGGTACCGTATTTGTTGAACTTCTTTTGGCCGGGATCGTCGATGCCAAAGTTGAGGTACAGCATGCTGGAAACGCCGTCCATGCGAATGCCGTCAACGTGGAAGTTCTCGAGCCAATACAGCACGTTGGAGACCAGGAAAGAGCGGACCTCGCCGCGGGCGAAGTCAAACTTGTGCGTGCCCCAGTTGGGGTGAATCTCGTGCTCAAACAGCATGTGGCCGTTAAAGGTGGCAAGGCCGTGGGAGTCGGCGCAAAAACCGCCGGGCACCCAGTCCATGATCACGCCGATGCCCGCCTCGTGGCACGCATCGATAAAGTGCATGAGCTGCTGCG
>URNJ01000139.1 GCA_900549215.1 uncultured Collinsella sp. | reverse complement strand
CCGACCTGCGCCGCGAGTTCTCGCACGGCAGCCGCTCCATGTTCTCAAAACCGCTCATGGAAGGTCTGGAGCGCGTTGTTGAGCGGCGCGAGAAGGCTGTGCTGCTGCATAACCGCCGCGGCTTTGCGCCGTTCCTGATGTGCCGCGAATGCGGCTGCGTCCCCACCTGTAACCACTGCTCCACCGCGCTTACGTATCACGAGCGCACCCATACACTGCAGTGCCACACCTGCGGTTCGTCTTGGCGCGTGCAGCCGTATCCTGCGCCCACGAGCCGTTGCCCCAAATGTGGCAGTCGCTACCTGGCAAAAATGGGTCTGGGCACTCAACAGATCGAGGACGCGCTGCACCAGATGCTTCCCGAGGACGTCGCCATTATTCGCATGGATGCCGATTCCACGCGCGGCAAGGATGCGCACAAAAAGCTGCTCGAGCAGTTCGATGCCGCCGATTGTGCGGTGCTGCTGGGCACCCAGATGATCGCCAAGGGCCTCGACTTTCCCGAGGTCACGCTCGTGGGCGTGGTCAATGCCGATTTCGCCCTCAAGCTGCCGGACTTCCGCGCAGGAGAGCGCGCCTACGACTTGCTGGAGCAGGTTGCGGGCCGCGCCGGCCGCGGCGATCGCTCCGGTGAGGTGATCATCCAGACCTACCTGCCCGAAGATCCGGTCATTCGCGCTGTCGCTGAGCACGACCGTTCGATCTTTACCGACTACGACCTGGACCAGCGCCGCGACGCGCTGTACCCGCCGTTTGTTCGCCTGGTCAACATTTTGGTGTGGTCGGCGAACCGAGACGACGCGCAGGACTACATCGGGCGCATTGCAAAGCTTCTTAAGCGCCGTTGGCATGCCGCCGCGCCCGACTTTTTACGGGCGGGGAGTGCCGTGCCGCAGGTGCTGGGCCCGGCTTCGTGTGTAATCGAGAGAGCCAAGGACCGTTATCGCTTCCATCTGCTTGTGAAGTCGCCCGTGGGGTACCATGTCTCTGATGATATCGACGCCTGCCTCAAAGAGGTGGGCTCTGTGCGCGGCGTGAGCGTGAGCGTTGATGTCGACGCCTATGATTTGATGTAACAACCCGAAAGGATGGCCATGGAAGCCAACGGAATCGTACTGTCGCCCGACCCTCGTCTGCGCCAGGAGTGCGCCGTCATCGAGGAGATCACCCCGGCAATCGAGGCGCTTGCCGAGAAGATGAAGAAGATGATGTTCGAGAACGGCGGCTGCGGCCTGGCTGCCCCGCAGATCGGCGAGCTCATTCAGCTCGTCACCATCGACTGCGACTACAGCGACAAGAGCGACTACGACCCGTACGTGCTCATTAACCCCGTCATTGTTGAGCAGAGCGACCATCTGGTGCCCTTTAGCGAGGGCTGCCTTTCTATTCCTGGCATTAGCTGCGAGATCGAGCGTCCCGACCATGTCGTCGTCGAGGCGTACGACTTGGATGCCAACCTGATTCGCTACGAGGCCTCGGGCGATCTGTTCTGCGTGTGCCTACAGCACGAGATCGATAACACCATGTTTGAGCGACTGAAGCCCATGCAGAGGCTCAAGGCCGTCAAGGAGTACCAGGACGCCCTGGCCCGCGGCGCTCGACCGGGCGAGACCGAATAGGTTAATTGTCCGTCCCCGGGATGGGGCCCACACATATCATCCCGTGCTCAAACATTCTCGCTTTGCTGCGAAACTGCGCGCGGGACGATATGTGTGGGCCCCATCCCGGGGACTACGTTTTCGCTCTTCGTTTCGCCCGGGTGCCGTTGGGCCAGGGAGGGGCGTCTTCGCTGATAATTGCTTTGTTGGAAGAGCTGCTTTTATTGCGGCTCTTTCTTTGGTTTTGGGTATATTTGTCTTTGTTGATTGTTCTTGCGGCTAGGTGCGCTTGCGACCTGGAACGCTTCTTTTGTAGCCGTCTCGGCTCGTTATTGAGAGGAGACTAACTTTTATGCGTATTGTGTTTATGGGTACGCCTGATTTTGCTGTGCCTTCGCTGGTTTCGCTTGTTGAGGCTGGGAATGAGATTGCGCTTGTTGTTACTCGTCCTGATGCTGTTCGTGGGCGTGGTAAGAAGCTGGAGCCGTCTCCTGTTAAGGCTAAGGCGCTTGAGCTGGGGTTGCCGGTCGTTGAGGCCAATCGTATGACGCCTGAGGTTGTTGAGGCGCTTCAGGCTGCGCAGGCTGATATTTTCTGCGTGGCTGCGTATGGCTGCATTTTGCCTGATGACGTGTTGCATATGGCGCCGCTTGGTATTGTGAATGTTCATGCGTCCTTGCTGCCTCGTTGGCGTGGGGCTGCTCCTATTCAGCGTGCGATTCTCGCTGGTGATGATGTTGCTGGTGTTTCCATTATGCGTATTGGGCATGGCGTGGATACCGGTGCTTATTGCGCACAGGCCTCGACCTCGGTTGCCGGTAAGCATGCTGAGGCGCTGACCATGGAGCTTGGTGAGCTTGGCGGCAAATTGCTTGCCGATACGCTTCCTTCGCTTGCTGACGGCACCGCTGTTTGGACCGAGCAGGATGAGTCGCTCGTTACCCATGCTGCCAAGATTTCTAAGCAGGAGATGCGTCTGGATCCGCAGATGGCGGCGCTCGATTGCGTGCGTCATGTGCTTGCTTCGTCCGATACCGCGCCTGCTCGTTGCGTGATTGCCGGCAAGACCGTGCGCGTGCTCGATGCTGCGCCGGCTGATGTGTCGCTTGGCGAGGATCAGGTTCTCGTTAAGGCCAAGCGTGTTTACCTGGGTCTTTCCGATGGTTCGGTTGAGTTGCTCGAGGTTAAGCCTGATGGCAAGCGTGCTATGGCCGCTTCTGCTTGGGCTGCTGGCCTGCAGGGCGCCGATCTTATCTGGGGTGTTTTGTCATGAGCAAGTTGTCTCCCGCGCGCAAGCTTGCGCTCGATGTGTTGATGGAGGCCGATCGCCGCGGCATGTACGCGCGCGACGTGCTGTCTTCCCGTGCTTCGGCCAAGGCCATTGACCAGCGCGATTCTGCTTTTGCCGCTCGTTTGGCACTTGGAGTTGCAGCCACCCAGGGTATTTTGGACGAGCTGCTCGATCAGTTTCTCGATAAGCCTAAAAAGGTTGCGCCGCGTGTTCGCATGGCGCTTCGTATCTCGGCCTTCGAGATGCTCTATCTGCATACGCGTGGCCGCGTTGCCGTAAGTCAGGGTGTTGAGCTGGTCCGCTGCGGCGCTAAGTCCGCCGCTGGCTTGGCCAATGCCGTACTGCATAAGGTTGCGGACAATGTTGAGGACTTTGCCACGGCGTCCGATGTGGATGAGTCTGAGCGACGCTTGGTTCGTCTGTCGCGCCTGATGGGTCTTCCTCGCTGGCTGTGCGCTCGCATTATGGCGTCGTTTGACACGCCAGAGGGTGCGCTTAACTTTGCCGGCAATCTGGCCCCCGCGCCGCTGGCCCTGCATGAGAACGCCTTTGTGACTAAGCCCGATCCGTATATCTCGCAGCTCGTCGCGCCTGTCTTCCCGGGCTGCCATGCCCCGGTTGATGCCCAGGTTACCGTTGCTTCTGGTGTGTTTGAGCGTGCTGCCGCGGTTGCATCTGATCTCAATGCGCAGCTCATCGCCACAGCTGCCACGCGCCCTGGTAGTTGCCTTGAGATTGGTGCCGGTCGTGGCACCAAGACCTATGTGATGATGTGCCAGGCCAAGCGTGCCGGCTATGAGCGTCAGCATACTGCACTCGATTTGCACGACCGCAAGTGCGATCTGAATCTCGCGCGCCTTCTCAAGGCCGGTATTCAGGGCGTTCGTACGGTTTCGGGTGATGCCTGCGAGCTCAATGAAGTGCTTACGTCGTTTGATGCCATGCTCGGCGAGCCTGCCCTGTTCGACACGGTGTTTATCGATGCGCCGTGCTCTGGCACCGGCACCATGCGCCGTCATCCCGAGATACCGTGGCGTCTGACCGAGAACGACGTTACGACTGAGTTGCCCAAGCTACAGCTGACGATGCTCAAGGAAGCGGCCGCCCGCGTGGCTGCCGGCGGTGAGCTTATCTATGCCACCTGCTCGGTTTTTGACGAAGAGAACACGCAGGTCGTGGATGCCTTTCTGGCCTCTCCCGAGGGCGCCGACTTTACCGTGGCGCCGCTCTCCGAAGCCCAGATTCTGCAGCTCCCCGAGTACGACCATGCCAAGAGCCTCGTCACTCTCCGTCAAAATCCTCGAGGCCTCTTCCAAAGTGTCCCCGTAAACGCCGACTCCTACGACGGCCACTTCTGCGCCCGCCTGATCCACAAGTAACTACTAAGTTGCGGTGAAATAGGGATTGAATAGCGGCATCTACCCGCCAAATAGTCCTTATTTCACCGCAACTCAGAAGGTCCTGCGAGTGGAGATCGCAATAGCGGTAAAGAGTGGAAAAATAGCCCCGTTTCATACTTGTTGTTATCAAAAGTAGGGCGGATTACGGGGCTAGATTGGTGATACCCGACCACAGCAAAAATGGCCTAATTAAAACCGCAGGTAGATGGCTTGTTGAAATTTCAAATTACCGGAATGGATAGAGGTTGTTAATTCAGCCCCGTAATCCGGTAGAGTTTTGAAATGTTACAAACTTAGCATCAGCCCGAAATCCAATCTAAAGAAAAGTTGCGGTGAAATAGTTCCTGTTGGCCGTTGGATGGGCTGATTCAGGAAGCATTTCACCGCAACTCATAAGGAAACCTGGGTGGCGGGACCGCTTGTCTCTAGTGGTTATGCGGGCAGTTGGCGCAGC
>URNJ01000138.1 GCA_900549215.1 uncultured Collinsella sp. | reverse complement strand
TTCGCGCCGCGCGCCTTATCGATCGGGATTGAGATGCATGTGGTGCTTCTCGCCTTACGACTGTAGCGGCCGCGGTCCCGTTTGGGATCGCGGCCATTTTGTTGTGGGTCAAATATGAACGTTGTGTTAATGAGTCGGTGGACGGTGGTGTTTTTCGGTGAGCGGCGTATCCTTCCAACGGTTAATCTAGTGTGTCAGTTGAAAGGAAGAGGGCGCTCGTCATTGTTTGAATGTGAACTACCGTTTGACCACAAGACGTTGCATCTGGAGCTCGAGGATAAGAATTTCGCGGGTGTGATGGAAGGTCATCAAAACGAGTTTAAGACCACGAAATCGCAGGAAGAGCTGGTGGAGGAGTCGCTTGCCAACCCTTACGGCTCGCCTTCGCTTGAGGAGCTTTGTGCTGGCAAGAAGGATATTGTCATCATTAGCTCCGACCATACGCGCCCCGTTCCCTCGCGTGTGACGATGCCTATTCTGCTGCATCACATCCACTCCGCTGCGCCTGAGGCGCGCGTTCGCATTCTGGTTGCTACGGGTATGCATCGTCCGTCGACGCACGAGGAACTCGTCAACAAGTACGGCGAGGAGATAGTTGCCAACGAGGAAATCGTTATGCACGTCGCGACTGACGACAGCATGATGAAAAAGATCGGCACCCTGCCTTCTGGTGGCGAGTGCATCATCAACAAGATTGCCGCCGATTGCGATCTGTTGCTTGCCGAGGGCTTTATTGAGCCGCACTTCTTTGCCGGTTTCTCTGGCAGCCGCAAGTCCGTGCTGCCCGGCATTGCCAGCTACAAGACCATCATGTACAACCACAACGGTCAGTTTGTGAACGATTCCCATTCGCGTGCCGGCAACCTGTGCCACAACCACGTGAACGAGGATATGTTTGCCGCTGCCGAGATGGCTCACCTTGCCTTTGTGCTTAACGTGGTACTCAACGGCAAGCACGAGGTCATCGGCTCCTTTGTCGGCGACATCCACAAGGCGCACGAGGCCGGCTGCGAGTTCGTGAAGAGCCTTGCCGGCGTTGAGCCCGTCGAGTGCGAGATTGCCATCACCACCAACGGCGGCTACCCGCTCGACCAGAACATCTACCAGGCCGTGAAGGGCATGTGCTCTGCCGAGGCCACGCTTCCCGAGGGCGGCGTGATCATCGACGTCGCCGGTTGCGCCGACGGCCACGGCGGCGAGGGCTTCTATCACAACATCGCCGACAACGATCCGGCAGAGTTTGAGCGTGCCTGCATTGACCGTCCCAAGGACGAGACCCTGCCTGACCAGTGGACGAGCCAGATCTTTGCCCGCATCCTGGCACATCACCCTGTGATTATGGTCACCGACCTGTGCGATCACCAGATGATCAAGGATATGCACATGACGCCGGTTAACACTATCGAGGAGGCGCTCAAGCTCGCCTTTGAGATGAAGGGTGCCGATGCCAAGGTTGCCGTCATTCCCGATGGCCTGGGCGTTGTTGTCGCGCAGCACTAGTGCGCGGCCTAAACGAATCGTTTATAACCGACAAGAAAGATAAGGTTTTATGCTTACCAAACTTCTCTGCGAATTCGGCGCAACGGCCCTCATGATCATCTTTGGCGTGGGCGTGCACTGCGATACCGTGCTCAAGGGCACCAAGTATCAGGGTTCCGGCCATATGTTTGCCATCACCACTTGGTCTTTTGGCATCTCGGTCTGCCTGTTTGTCTTTGGCGGCGCCGTGTGCATGAACCCGGCTATGGTGCTTGCCCAGTGCATCGTAGGTCTGGTTCCGTGGAGCAGCTGCATCCCCTTTATGATTGCCGATATGCTCGGCGGCTTTGTGGGCGCCGTAATCGCTTGGCTTATGTATGCCGATGAGTTCAAGGCTTCCGAGGGCGTCGTCGACCCCATTGCCCAGCGCAACATCTTCTCGACCAACCCCACCACCGAGGGCACCAACTATGCCCGCAACTTCTTCTGCGAGGCTATCTGCACCTTTGTGTTCATCAGCGCCATCCTTGCTGCCGCTAGCCGCGCTGGTGAGAACGTTCTGATGCTCGCTATCTGCGTCGGCCTGATCGTTTGGGCCGTTGGCATGGGCATGGGCGGCATCACCGGCTTCGCCATGAACCAGGCTCGTGACCTTGGTCCTCGCATGGCCTATCAGGTTCTGCCGATTAAGAACAAGGCCGACAACAACTGGAAGTACGGCCTGCTTGTTCCTGGCATCGCTCCGTTTATCGGTGCCGCTCTGGCTGCACTGTTTGTGCACGGTTTCTTGGGCATGTTCTAGTCTGAGGCTACATAGTTGTCCGCTGGCCGCATGGGGTAACTTCCCAGCGCGTCCTCGGACATGCAAAAAGGCTCGCTGCGCACTTCGTGCGGCGAGCCTTTTTGCGTCCTGCGTAATGCGCTGGGAAGTTACCCCATGCGGCCAGCTGCGGGGTCTTTGTTGCGTTCGTACAAGCAACCCAACATATATATCTGAATTTGGATGGGAGGGGCTTGTTGCTGGTAGGGGCGTTGGGCTGTTGTCGATACTTTGGGATGGATTGTGCTTTGGGTTGGGGCGGAACTTTGGGATGAGGGGTTTACTTAGGTGAAGAGGGGTTTTATGGCTGATAAGTAGTCTTTGGCTACGTCGGCTTTATCTGCTTGGAAATTGTGCCAGGCCCACCATTGGACCATTCCTACGAAGCTTGAGGCTATGTGGTGCAGTAGGAAGCTTCGGTCCATGGTGCCGGCGGGGCCTGAGGGGTCGACGGGCACGGTTTCGGCTGCTCGTGACATGATGGTCTTGCGTAAGCAGTCGGCGAAGACGCGTGAGCCGGCGCCAGCTACCAGCGCTCGGACGCCTTGGCGACGTTCCCAGAGGTTGTTGAGGATATGCTCGACCTGTACGAGCGGGTCGTCGAGGGGTGTACCGTCATCGTCGAGGGCATGGGTGCAGATATCGCACACGAGCTCAGCGAGCAGGTCATCTTTGCTCTTGAAGAGGCCGTAGAACGTGGCCCGACCTACGTGGGCACGAGCGATGATGTCGCCGACGGTGATCTTGCCGTAATCTTCCTCGCACAGGAGCTCGGAGAACGCCGCAACGATGGCGGCACGGCTTTTTGCCTTGCGGGCATCCATGGCTATGCGTCCGCGTGAACGAGCAGGCAGCGGAGCGTGCCGGAGCAGCCCTCGTAGGGGCGTTTGCCGGAGCCGTAGCCGACGGCTTCGATGCGGTAGCGTGAGGGCAGTTGGTCGGACGTGCGCAGTGCGGTGACGATGGCGGCGCCCGTCGGCGTCACGAGCTCGCCGGCGACCGGTGCAGGCGTGAGGGCGATATTGCCCGCCTGACACAGGTTGACGACAGCGGGGACGGGAATGGGCATGAGGCCGTGGGCGCAACGGATGGTTCCGTGGCCCTCGGAGAGCGACTCGACCACAATTTCCTCAATACCCAGATCGTCGAGGCAGATGGCGACAGAGCAGACGTCGACGATGGAGTCGACGGCGCCCACCTCGTGAAACAGGACGGTGTCGGGCGTTTTGCCGTGAGCCTTTGCCTCGGCATCAGCGAGTACGGAAAAAATGGCGAGGGCGCGACGCTTGACGCCATCGCTTAGCTGCGAGCCGTCGATGATGGCGGTGACGTCCGCCAAAGAACGGTGGTGATGGTGGTGGGCGTGATGGTGACCCTCGTGGCCATGACCGTGGACCTCATGGTCATGCTCGTGGCAGTGTTCGTGTCCGTGCTCGCCATGGTCATGATGGTGGTGCTCATGCTCGTGCATGTGCTCGGTGGTTGCTTCGTTGCCGTAGAGCCAGGCCATATCGTGATCGTGGTTTTCGAGCTCCTCTGCAAGCTGGACGTCGAAATCGCAGGCGTCGATGCCATGCTTGTTTGCGCGCGTGACGGCGATCGTAAAGCCGTCGACCGGCAGCGTGGCGAGCTGATCGCGCAGGTGCTCCTCGCTGGCGCCCAGGTCGAGCAGGGCCGCGACGGTCATATCGCCGCTGATGCCCGAGGTGCCGTCGATGATAAGCGTGTGCTGATGGTTGGACATGGAATGCTCCTTAACGGGCGCGAGGTGTGCCGGCGCTCAGATGATTGATAAGACTTGCCTGGTAGGCGGCACCAAAGCCGTTGTCGATATTGACGACCGAAACGCCGCTGGCGCAGGAGTTGAGCATGGCGAGCAGCGCGGCTACGCCACCAAAGCTCGCGCCGTAGCCCACGCTGGTGGGAACGGCGATGACCGGACAGCTCACCAGGCCGCCGACAACGCTCGCCAGTGCGCCCTCCATGCCGGCGATGGCGATGACCACCTGTGCCTGAGCAAGTTCCTCGGCATGCGCGAGCAGACGGTGCAGGCCGGCGACACCCACGTCGTAGAGGCGGTCGACCTCGTTGCCATAGAACTCGGCCGTCAACGCGGCTTCCTCGGCGACGGGCAAGTCGCTCGTGCCGGCGCAGGCGACGACGATGCGTCCGTTGCCAGTGGGGGAGGGCTTGCCTCCCACGAGGGCGAGCTGTGCGTCCGGGACATATCCCAGGTCGATGCCGTTGTCGAGGAGCTCCGAGGTGCGGTCTGCCTTTTCGGCGTCCAGGCGCGTGACCAGGATGCGCTCCTGGCCGGCATCGTGCAGCGCTTCTAAGTCGCACAGCTCTTCGCCTTTCAGTCCCTTTGTAATCGCCGCCGCAACATAAACATGCGCATCGGCGGTCTTGGCTTTGTCCAAAATATAGCGCACAGTCTCGGGCGTATCAACC
>URNJ01000137.1 GCA_900549215.1 uncultured Collinsella sp. | reverse complement strand
CCGCCATATCGCGCGGAGCATCGACGCCTAACAAGTCGTAAAGGTTTCCAAACATCAGGTCCAGGTCGAGCACGGCGGCACGCAAGCCCAACAGCGACGATGCGTGTGCCATGGTGGCAACGATCGTCGACTTGCCGCAACCGCCCGAACCCGAAATGGCGCAGATGACCGGAGCTCGATGCTGCGGAGCGGCAGCGTCTGCCGGCGGCATCGGAGGCGGCGGAGCGGGCGTCGGTGACAGCGTTCCCGTCTCCCCCGCCGCAACCACACGCTGCGTCCAAGCCGGCATGACGGCTTGTTCGGTCTGCGAGGCAGGCTCGTTCTGCGCAATCTGCTCATGCTGCATCAGCGGCAACTCGCCGCACCCGGCAAAGCCCTCAACTTCATCGAGTTCATCCGCCAGATTCACGCCGTGCACGTATCCCATATCTACAGCCGGGGAGTCGCCAGCATGCTGCGCCGGCCCTCCAGCGTCATCGCATACAAGGGGGTTCCGGGGGCGCCGACCATGCTCGGCTTCCGCTTTTCCATAATCATCAACACGCGGGCCTCTTGTAGCGCGAGGCGCCCCGGGTTCCCTATCAACAAAAGCATCGGGCTCAAT
This sequence comes from uncultured Collinsella sp., assembly GCA_900549215.1. GTDB lineage: Bacteria > Actinomycetota > Coriobacteriia > Coriobacteriales > Coriobacteriaceae > Collinsella. The sequence continues at coordinate 4,174 of URNJ01000137.1, read as the reverse complement.
CGTCATGCGCCGATCGGAATCAACCGCTCCCTCGCCCGCGCGCCCGTTGCCGCATATACTGTGCGCAGCGATGACCTCGGTCGCCCCTGCGCGAAACAGCCCCTCGATATCCGACGGATCGAGTGCTTCTATCAACACGACCACGCGGCTCACGCGGCCTTCGGCCGTCAGGCGCGCAACAGTCTTGCGCACATCTTCGGTATCAAACAGAGACGCCGCAATGATGGCAGCCCCGCGGCGCGACGGAAACGCCCGCGCCATGGAAATCAGCCCGTCCAGGTCACCCACGCGAAGCACCTGTGCACCCGCATCACGGCCCTCGACTTCCCGCTGCAACAGCCCGTAATCGCCGCACGCGCAGCACGCAAGCCAGATCGCCTTCATCACTCGTCGCCTCCGCTCTTTTTGCCGCGCGCCGTGGCGGGAATCGTCAAGCTGACCGTTCCCTTGCCCGATGCCCCCAGCAGTTCCTTGACGTCTTCGGGGTCAGCCGCCAGCGTCACCCATTCGATCTTGCCCTCGCGCGTGGCACCGGAATCCTCACTGGTATCGATCACGTACGCGCCGCACAGCCGATCGGTTACGCCGTCTTTTTGCACATACACATCCACGTAGCTGCCCACGCCCGTGGCGCCGCCGACCGAGTGCTCGGCATCGACCGCCACCGAAACGGCGACCTTGCCCTTAGGCACCTCGAGCTTGTGGCTCTCGGCCTTGGTGTAGACATTGCAGATCACGGCGTTTTTGGGAATACGCGAAGTCGTCACGTCGTCGCGCACCTGGCGCAGCTCGGTCACCGCGTCACGCGGCAGCAGACTTGTCAGCCATTCCTGGGTTATGACATTGGTCTCATCGAGGGTCTCGCCCACATCGATATCGCGCGCCGCGACGCATACCTCGACGCGATCGCCACCGTACTTGGCCAAGGTCTCAGCCTGGACCTGTTCGGCTTGCGAGCGGATCGACGAGCCGTAAACCATGCAGAGCAGAGCAGCGAGCACGCCCGCGACCAGACTGATGGCGATGCGCTTGCTCTTGTTCACGGCCGCTCCTCTCATGGCAGTGCCGGGCGAATGCCCGTACCACCATTGTCTGGGCGGTCAGAGTGCAAAGCGGCGCAATCGCGATCTTGGTTTTCGATGTCAAACCAATCGCTGACCAAAAGCTGACCAGCCCGTCAAGCTCGTGGCAAGGTTTTGGTCAGCACGTCAGCAAACTGCATGTTTCGAGGCTTTTCCGCAGCAAAAAAGCCGTCTCCCGAACAGTTGGGAGACGGCTGTCATAGGAAAAATCAATTACAGATGAACATCGGGATCGAGCATTTGAGCGCTCACGCGCATGGATGACGCCAGGTTTTGGAACGTTTCCAGCCGCAGGTTGTCGATCTGCCCGGCGTCCTCGGCCTCGCGAACGGCGCAGCCCGGCTCATGGGTATGTGTGCAATCGCCAAACCGGCACGCGCGCGATGCCTCGACAATCTCGGGGAAAGCGCGCGCCAGACCTCGCTCGTGACCCACGAGCGGTAGGCTGCGCAGGCCCGGAGCATCGGCGATCACGCCGGCGTCGCCCGGCAGCGCCACCATCACGCGCGCGACCGTGGTGTGGCGACCCTGGTCATCGCGCTCACGCACACCGCCGGTCGCCAACGTATCGTGGCCCAGCAGTGCATTGAGCAGCGTCGACTTGCCGGCACCCGACTCACCCAGAATCATGGCGCAGCTCCCGGCAGGCACACAGGCACGGACCTCGTCCAGGCCGCGGCCCTCGGCAGAGGACGTCACGATCACGCGCACGTCCGGACCCACCAGGCGGCGCACGCGGTCCAGATCGCGCTCGAGCTCCTCGGCATCGCAGCGGTCAGCTTTGGTGAGCACCACCACCGGCTCGGCATCGCAGTCGAGCGCCAACACCAACGAGCGCGCCACGCGGTCGAGCAGCACCTCACCGGCACCGAGCGCCTGCACGATTAGCACGCTATCCACGTTGGAGCAGAGCACCTGGCGCTCTCCACGGGCACGGCCGCGCCAACGCTCAAAGCTCGTACGGCGCGGCAGCACGCACTCAATCACGCCCATATCGTGCCCGGGAGCGCGGCGCACCGCCACACGGTCGCCCACGGCAGGCAGCAGGACCTCGTCCTCGCCGCGCGACTTGGCAAACCCCACGGCATGCTCGGCGCGGAAGGTGTCGTCGGCAGTCGCCACCAGCGGAAACCCGCGATCCAAGCGCACCACGGCACCCAGCCGCATCTGCTCGGGCTCCTCGGCCTGGGCACAAAAGTCGTCAAATGCCGCTTGCTGAGCATCATCGACCGGCAGATCGTCGAACGCAGGAACATCTTGCAGCGCATCGAGTCCCGGCACGCTTGCCAGCAGCTCCTCGGCAGATGCGGGAGCCTCGGTCGCGAGCTTCCGACGACGATCGCGCTTAGCCCGCGCCCCCGTCGTCTTTTTCTTCGCTTTAGCCTTAGCCTTGCCCACAAGCGCCTCCCAGCACCACAAATCACAACTGAGCAGGTATTTTAAATCAAAAAGAGCTGGCCGGGCAAAGCCCTAAATCAAAAAGAGCCGGTCGAGCAAACGCTCGATCGGCTCACAAACTTTCCCTCAGCCCTTTTTCATCCGCGCGGGAGTAAAGCCAGCAAGGATACCGTAGGGCCCACCCCGGGAGTGTTTTCTTCTGAGCGATCCCGCAGCGCGAAGCGCGAGGACCAGCGAAGAAGAAAACACGCAGGGGCGGGCCCGGACAGGTTAACTTACTCCTTCTCGACCGCGCGCATGATCGCCTTGTAGATCTCCATCAGCGGGATGATCAGGAAAGCCAGGCCCAGTGCGGCAAGAACGCCCTTGAGCTCAAGCGTCACAGGGCCAAAGAACATCTCGGCAAGCGTCGGCTGCACGGTCACGATCACCGTCAGCACCAGTGCCAGCGCGGCAGAAGCCCACAGCCACTTGTTCTGCTTCTTCATGGTGAACAGCGACGCACGACGGCTGCGCATATTGAAGCAGTGGAAAATCTCGACCATGTTGAGCGTGATGAACGCCATCATCACGCCTTCCTCGTCGGCATTGCCGGCGATCATATCGGCGATGTGGATGTAGCCCATGTCAAAGTACACGCCCACAAAGAAGCTCGCCAGCACCAGCACGGTGATGATCAGACCCTGGACCACGCAGTCCAGGCCCATATTGCCGGCAAAGACACCGTCCTTGGCGTTGCGCGGCTTGCGCTTCATGATGTCGCCCTCGGCATCCTCCATGCCCAGCGCGAGCGCGGGGAAGCAGTCGGTGACCAGGTTCACCCACAGCAGCTGCACCGGCTGGAAGATGGTAAAGCCGATGAGCGTGGCGATAAACACCGAGAACACCTCGGCAAGGTTGGCCGAAAGCAGGAACTGGATGACCTTGCGGATGTTGTCGTAGATGCGGCGACCCTCTTCGCAGGCACCGATGATGGTGGCGAAGTTGTCGTCGGCAAGCACCATGTCGGCAACGTTCTTGGTGACGTCGGTGCCGGTGATGCCCATACCGACGCCGATGTCGGCGCGCTTGATGGACGGGGCGTCGTTGACGCCGTCGCCGGTCATGGCGACGATCTGGTCGCGCGACTTCCAGGCCTCGACGATGCGCGTCTTGTGCTCGGGCTGGACGCGGGCGTACACGCCGTAGTCCTCGATGTGCGCGTCGAGCTCCTCGTCGCTCATGCGGTCGAGGTCGGCACCGGTAATGGCATGGCTGCGATCGGTGACGATTCCCAGCTGCTTGGCAATGGCCACGGCGGTGTCGATATGGTCGCCCGTGATCATGACGGTGCGAATACCGGCGTCGTGGGCCTCGCGGATGGCGTCGGCGACCTCGGGGCGGACAGGGTCAATCATGCCGGACAGGCCGCAGAAGACCAGGTCGTGCTCGAGCGCAGCGGGGCTGCAGTCGGCGGGAACCTCGGTGTAGGTGCGGCTCGCCAGCGCCAGCACGCGCAGGGCCTCGTCGGCCATGGCCTTGTTGGCGGCCACGAGCTCGGCGCGACGCTCCTCGGTCAGCGGAACGACCCTGTCGCCGTCGTAGATATGGGTGCACAGGCCGATCACCACGTCGGGCGCGCCCTTGGTGTACTGCTCATACTCGCCGTCCAGGGTCTCGACGACCACGGACATCATCTTGCGGCCAGAGTCGAA
>URNJ01000136.1 GCA_900549215.1 uncultured Collinsella sp. | reverse complement strand
ATTGTCCGCACCGGAGTTGTCGAGCCGCAAGACGATGATCCGCTCATTTGGGAAGCCGCCCATATTGTGGTGGAATCGCAGCTGGGCTCCACATCTGGCCTGCAACGCCGCCTTAAGGTTGGCTATGCGCGCGCCGGGCGTATTATGGACATGCTGGAAGAAAAGGGTGTCGTCGGCCCGCCCGACGGTTCCAAGCCGCGCGAGGTCCTATTGGACGAGGAGGGGCTTGCCGCGCTGGAATCTGTCGACGCCGAGATGGCACGTGAAGATTGTGAGTTTGGAGGATTCTGATGGCTGCACGCTTTGGTGACATGCTGCTCGAGCAGCGTCGCCGAATGGGCCTTTCCATTCAGCAGGTCGCCAACACCATCAAAATCAGGCCGCAGATCATCGAGTTTTTCGAGACCGGTAACTTTGCTTCGATGCCGCCGCGCGGCTATGCGCAGGGCATGATTTCGAGCTATGCTCGCTTTTTGGGCCTCAATCCGCGCGAGGTCGTCAATGCCTACTTTGACGACCTGATGGCATACGAACGCGAGACATCGCAGCAGGGCGGTCGTTTTCAGGACGCCGCCGGCTACGTCAATTCGCGTTCTTCGGTCGATAACGGGCGCTTCCTGATGGTTCAGGGCGGTCGTTCGACCCGCTATGGACAGCGTCCTCAGCAGGCCGGTTATATTACCGAGACGGGTTCGGGCGAGGAAATTCGCTCACAGCGTGACCGGTTCCGCAGTACGCCGATGCCCGAGGACCGTGCGCTTCCCGCTGCTCGCGGCGTGGCGCGTGACCCTCGTGCCGGTTACGGCGACGGCGGCTATTCCGATCGCGGTCACCGTGGTGTATCCACCGGACGCTCTCGCGGTGGCTATGCGGATGCCGATACCACGCAGGTGACGCCGCGTCTTCGCTCTCAATCACAGCCGTATGGCCAGCGCTCTTCGGCTCCGCGTTCGGGCCAACGTGGCTATCAAGGCCGCGGTGAACTTGCGCCCCGCTCGGGTCAGCGCAGCCTTCAGGGCCAGGGCGGCTATCGCGGCCGTTCCGATAGCAATCGTGGTCGTATGCCTCAGGGAGGCGGCCGCAGCAGTTCCGGTCGTGGACGCGGCGGATCCCGTACTCCTCAAAACAACGGGCTCGATCCGCGTATCGTCTACGCCGGCATCGGTGCCGTGGCGTTGCTGCTGATCGTGCTCATCGTGGTGCTTCTGCGCGGCTGCGCATCTTCGGCGCCCGAGACCACGCCCGAGGCGCCCACTGCTACCAAGACGACGACCAAGAAGTCTTCTAAGAAGACCGAAACGGTCGACGAGGACGAAGACACCGATGAGCCGACGGATGAGTCGACTGATTCGGACGCTACCAAGACGACGGCCAAGAAGGAAGAGAACGAGGTCACGAAGGTCAAAGTTTCCGTTGCCAAGGGAAAGACCGCGTGGATTGAGGTCAAGGTCGACGGCAAGTCGGTCTATGGCGCTCAGGCGACTGGCCCCTTTGAGCAGGAGTACACGCCCGAGTCCTCGATCGAGATCACCACGTCCAAGCCTTCCGATGTTACCGTTACCAAGAACGGTGAAAAGGTCCGTTACGATACCAAGACCTCGGGCGTGGCTCGTGTGACGATCACCGTTCCTAAGAAGGAGACGACTGATTCCGAGAATGGTGAAAGTTCTGATGGTACCGACACCACCGATGGTACCGATACCACCGACGGTACCGATGCCCAGTCCACGGATGGCGCCGATACCGCAACTGACGGTCAGACACCCACCGATTCTACCGACAATTCGTACGATAGCTACTAGGCCGCTCGTACGCGAAAGGAAACATCATGGCTAAAGATTCCAGCTTCGACGTCGTGTCCGAGGTCAACATGCAAGAGGTCGACAACGCCTTCCAGCAGACCACGCGCGAGATTTCCCAGCGCTATGACCTTAAGGATTCCGGCGCCACGATCGAGCTTTCGAAGGGCGAGAAGCTCTTTACGATCAACGCCCCGGCCGACTTTGTCTCCAAACAGATTGTTGACGTGCTGAGCTCCAAGCTCATCAAGCGCGGCATCGACCTCAAGGCTGTCTCGTGGGATGCTCCGCAGGCGGCATCGGGCGGCACCGTGCGCGTGCTCGGCCATATCGTCGAGGGTATCGACCAGGCGACCGCCAAGAAGATCAACAAGGACATCAAGGATCAAAAGCTCAAGGTCAAGGTGACCATCGAGGCCGACAAGCTGCGTGTTTCCTCTGCTTCGAAGGACGCGTTGCAGACCGTGATTCAGTTCCTGCGCGACCAGGACTACGGCCAGCCGCTGCAGTTCACCAACTACCGCTAATATCAATCGAAAGGACCGCTCTCCAACATGGATACACCGTTGGGCTCCGTGCTCTACATCACCCTCGGGTGCGCTAAGAACGAGGTTGACACCGACCGCATGCGTTCTCTTTTGACCGCCGCGGGCTACGAGGAGGCATTCGACCCGCAGGATGCCGACATCGCCATCGTCAATACTTGCTCGTTCCTCGCCTCCGCAACGTCCGAGAGCATCGAGACCACGCTCGAGCTCGCCAACGAGGTTCAGGACGGCGTTCGTTCTTGCCCCATCGTCATGTGCGGCTGCGTGCCGTCGCGCTATGGCGATGACCTGCCTGACGAGCTGCCCGAGGTCGCTGCCTTTGTGAAGGCCGACGAGGAAGATGGCATCGTGGCGGTCATCGATGGCGTGCTGGGTGTCGAGCGTGAGATTGCAGCCTATATCCCGCAGGTCAAACGTACCGTCGAGGGTGCTGTCGCTTACGTCAAGATTTCCGATGGCTGCAACCGCTTCTGCAGCTTCTGCATGATTCCCTATATTCGCGGCCGCTATCATTCGCGCAATGCCGAGAGCATCATCTCCGAGGTGCGCGACCTGGTTGCCGGCGGTGTGCGCGAGATCGTGCTGATCGGCCAGGACACGGGCATCTGGGGTACCGACTTTGCCGACGAGGACGTCGCCGATGGCTCGCCGCGCAATCTGGCGCAGCTGCTGTGTGCCGTCGCCGAGGCCGTGCGCCCGCACAACGTCTGGGTCCGCGTGCTCTATCTGCAGCCCGAGGGCATGACTGACGAGCTCATTGAGACCATTCGTGATACGCCCGAGGTGCTGCCCTATATCGATATCCCCGTGCAGCACTGCGACGCGCGCATTCTCAAGGCCATGCGTCGCTCCGGTTCGCGCCAGGAGCTCGAGGATCTGTTCCGCGACCTTCGTGAGCGTATCCCCGGCATCGTGATCCGTTCCACGGCCATGGTCGGCTTCCCGACCGAGACCGACGACGAGTTCCGCGACCTTATCGACTTTATGGACACCGTCGGCTTTGACTACACGAGTGTCTTTGCCTACTCGCAGGAGGAGGGCAGCCTGGCCGCTAAGATGGAGGGTCAGGTCGACGAAGAGGTCAAGCTCGAGCGCGCCCAGGAGGCCATGGACCTGGCCGAGTCGCTCGGTTTTGCCGCCACCGCCGCCCATGTGGGCGAGCGCGCCCAGGTGATCGTCGACGGTATCGAAGAGACCGAGGACGGCGCCGAGCTGATCGGCCATGCTTGGTTCCAGGCGCCCGATTCCGATGGAGCGGTGCATCTGGACGCCAGCGAGGCGTCCGTGGGCGATATTCTGACTGTCGAGTTTACCGATAGCTTCTGCTATGAGCTTATCGGTCATGTTGTGGAGTAGGAGAGCGTCGTGGCAAACGAGAGCAATAAGGAACTGACGAGTGTCTGGACGCCCGCCAACATCGTGACGTGCGTTCGCATCGTCTTTATCCCGGTGTTCATGATCGTCTCGGCTCTGTCTCACACGAGTGTTGCCGGTACGGATTGGAGCACCTTTGACGGCCCGCTCGCCGCCGCTGCCTTCATTCTGTATGTGATCCTGTCGTGCACCGATAAGGTCGACGGTTATCTGGCACGCTCGCGTAACGAGATCACCGATTTCGGCAAGTTCTTGGACCCCATCGCCGACAAGCTGCTGGTGTTCTCGGCCTTGCTGCTGTTCTTGGATTTTGGCGCGGTGACCGTGTGGTCCGTGTTCATTATCCTGTTCCGCGAGCTGCTGGTGAGCGCCCTGCGCATGGTCGCGAGTGCGGCCGGTGTGGTCGTTGCAGCCGATAAGCTCGGCAAGTACAAGACGGCAACCACGATGGTTTCCATCTGCGGTTACCTGTGCGTTTTTGCTATGGCCGGCTTGCACCTTGGCCCGGTGGCGCTGACGCTCGGCATCTACTCGGTGTCGCGCTTCCTGTATGCCGTTGCCGTTGTCTTGACCGTTATCTCGGGCGCCCAGTACTTCTGGAACTGCCGCAAGATAGTCTTTTCGGTCTAGGTCCTGGTAGGCATGACGGAATCATTTGAGCAGATTGCCGCGCATAACGAAGAGCTCGCACGCGATATTGTCGAGCGTGCAAGCTTTCGTGGTGTGACGGTTTCGACGGCTGAATCTCTGACAGCTGGCATGATCGCCTCGACGATCGCCGATATCCCTGGTGCCTCGGCGGTGCTGCGTGGCGGTGCGGTGACCTACTGCGATGAGATTAAGCATCGCGTGCTGGGTGTTGAGCAGGAGACGCTCGACCGCTACACTGCGGTGTCGCACCAGACTGCGCGCGAGATGGCGTCGGGTTCGCTGGAGCTGTACCAGAGCGATATTGCAGTGAGCGCAACGGGTTATGCCGGCCCCGGCGGTGGTACTGAGGACGATCCGGCGGGCACTTTCTATATTGGCTGGGGGTCTCGTTCCGCCCGTGGGGGGCGGGCCGCCAAATGCTT
>URNJ01000135.1 GCA_900549215.1 uncultured Collinsella sp. | reverse complement strand
ACCTATGACGTTCTGATTCGTAGTCAGACCCTCTATCCAGCTGAGGTAACGCCGCAGCGCAAGACATATAAAACCACTTTAGCTTATTGGAGTCAAGCACAATCTCAAACTTTTTTGTGGAACGCAGTTTTGTCATGCTGCTCCGCATATACCGCTGTTCCCCGTACGATCGATTGGCTTTTCGATCACGTCAAACTTAGCATCAAGTTCCCTCAGGAGCGATCTCACACGCCAGGCACAATCATAATCGGCAAACGAGATGCTCAGCATGCGCGCGACCTGGTTGGAAGTCCCAACTCCATAGAAGTGCTCCAGGGCCACAAGCCCCTCGTGCGTCACAAAGGTCTCGACCACATGCGGCGACTCCTCAAAGCACCATTGGGTCAACGGACCCTCACTCGTCTGTCGAACCACCAGGCCACCCATGCCAGACGGCTCACACGTTACAAGCAGGTACTCCCCGCCCTCGTCGCTCTCAAACAAAACCACCCGATCATCAAACAACTCCATCGCGTCCCCTTTCTCTCGCTCTTATTTAGCAAAAGCATAGCAGGTAGATGGCTGTATACAGAACAGTTGTTCGTGTGTTTTCTATTGAGCTGCCCGCACGGCATGGTATGGACCTACGCACAAAATAGGGCGCCCCCGAAGGAGCGCCCTTGCATATCCCCTATGCAGCCAAGTTACGCGACCGGCTCGATCTTCTCGAGACCGCCCATGTAAGGACGAAGAACCTCGGGGATCGTGATGGTGCCGTCGGCGTTCTGGTAGTTCTCCAGAATGGCGGCCATGGTGCGGCCGGCCGGCAGGCCGGAACCGTTGAGAGTGTGCAGGTAGCGCGAACCCTTGAAGTTCTCGGGGTCGCGATACTTGATGTTGGCGCGGCGAGCCTGGAAGTCACCGCAGTTGGAGCAGGAGCTGATCTCCTTGTAGGCGTTGTAGCTCGGCAGCCAGACCTCGACGTCGTAGGTCTGACGGGCAGAGAAACCCAAGTCGCCGGTGCACAGGCTAATCACGCGATACGGAAGGCCCAGCTGCTGCAGCAGGTACTCGGCCTCGGCGGTCATGCTCTCGAGCTCCTCGTCGGACTCCTCCGGCTTAGCGAACTTGACCATCTCGACCTTGTCGAACTCGTGCTGACGGATAATGCCGCGGGTGTCGCGACCGGCGGAACCGGCCTCCTCGCGGAAGCAGGGGGTGAAGGCGGTGTAGCGGCGCGGCAGGGTGTCGGCATCGAGGACCTCGCCGGCGTGCAGGTTGGTGAGCACGACCTCGGCGGTGGGAATCAGGAAGTTGTCGCCCGAGACGTGATAGGCGTCGTCCTCGAACTTGGGCAGCTGACCCGTGCCAAACATGGTCTGACGCTTGACGACGATAGGCGGCCACCACTCCTTAAAGCCACGGCTAATGTGCGTATCGAGGAAGAAGTTGATGAGGGCGCGCTCAAGACGGGCGCCGGCGCCACCGAGAACGGTGAAGCGGCTGCCGGAGAGCTTGTTGCCACGCTCGAAGTCGAGGATGTCGAGGTCGGTGCCCAGATCCCAGTGCGGCTTAAAGTCGAAGTCGAACTCGCGCGGAGTGCCCCAACGACGGCGCTCGATGTTCTCGTCCTCGTCCTTACCGTACGGGGTGGCCTCGCACGGAATGTTGGGCAGGTGTGCCATGAAGTCGTACTGCTCCTGCTCGAGAGCGGTGCGGCGCTCGGCCAGACCGTCAATCTTCTCGTTGACGGCGCGCACGGCCTCCTTGGCGGCCTCGGCCTCGTCCTTCTTGCCCTCCTTCATCAGGGCGCCGATCTTCTTGGACTCGGCATTGCGCGTAGCCTGGAGCTCCTCGACCTCGGTGATGACGGCACGGCGCTCGTCGTCGAGCTCAAAGAACTTCTCGCGATCCCAAGACGTCTGGCGGTTAGCCATGGCGACATCGATGGCATCGGGGTTCTCGCGAACAAACTTGATATCAAGCATTAGATCCTCCGGCGATATACATTCCATTTAGGTTGCAACCTTGTACATGTATGGGCAAGTATATACTTATGAGCGTTTACGACCCAACTCAACTACGCAAGAAGGCACCCAATGGACGCAGTTTTTTCCTTTTTGTTTGGCACCCGCACCGGTTTTGCCATCCTTTTCGCCGGCGGCATCCTGTTATTTGCGATTCTTGCCTTTGTAATGGAGAAGCGTACCCATAAGATGTACGTCGACCGCGGACCCAAGTCCGAGGATGAGGAAGACAGCTTCTGGGACTAACCTGCCAAAAAGGGACAGGTTTATTTTGATCGGTTTTATCTGGGCAAACGCAAGCGCCCCGCAACTGGAATTGAGCCAGTTGCGGGGCGCTTTTCGCTAAAAGGACAAAACCGCAGGAAAAACCTGCCAAAATAAACCTGTCCCTAAATGGCAGGTTTTACTGGAGAGTTGCGTCGATTGCCTTGACCAGGGCGCTGCGCATGCCGGCGTCCTCGAGCGCAACGACGCCCTTGATGGTGGCACCACCGGGCGAGCATACGGCATCCTTCATCGCCGCAGGATGCTGGCCAGTTGCAAGCTGCAGCTTTGCCGTACCCAGCACCATCTGGCTCACAATGCGATAGGCATCGGCACGCGGGATACCGTGCTTGACCGCCGCATCGCTCAGGGCCTCGATTGCCATAGCGACAAATGCCGGAGCGCAACCACCCACCGTGCCGCCCACAAACAGCAGGCTCGTATCGAGCTCGACCACCGCACCGAGCTTGCCAAGCAGATCAAGCACCACTGTGCTCTGCTCATCACTAAGCGTGGAAGCCTTCTCACAAGCGATGACGCCCTCGCCCACCGAAACCGGTGTGTTGGGCACCGTCGAGATATGCGCGACGCCCGGCAGGACCTGCTCCCACTTGGCACTGTCCCAGGTCCAGGCAACCGACAGAACGACCTTTTTGGCAAGAGCATCCTTGAGCGGGGCGAATATCTTCTCGATCATGTACGGTTTGACCGCAGCGACCACGATATCGGATGCGGCGACAACCTCGGCGGCATCGTGGCAGGCGACCATGCCGCGTGCCTCGCAGCGCTCAACCAGTGCGTCGTAGCGACCCGCGCAGGCGCACATGTCGCTCGCAGCTACACCGGCAGCGATCCAGCCATCGGCCATAGCGCTCGCCATATTGCCAAAACCGACAAATCCAATCTTCATATCTCATAGTCCTTTCAGACACATTCCTCAAAACGAAAGGTATTGTCCCACGCCATTGTTTCGTATTGCCGACCTATTTGTGATACGGCTCCCCACGACTGATCTTGCAGGCACGGTAAATCTGCTCTAGCAGCACCACACGCGCCAGGTTATGCGGCAAGGTAATGCGTCCAAAGCTGAGCATCTCGTCGGCGCGGGCGCGCACCTCATCACTCACGCCGTCCGAACCGCCGATTACAAAGGCAATGTCGCTGCTGCCTCGCAGCATAAGATCGTCGAGCCGCGCCGAGAGCTCCTCACTCGAACGCTCCTTGCCCTCGATAGCTAGCAGGATCACATGCGCCCGAGACGGCAATGCAGCAAGAATTGCCGCCCCCTCCTTGTCGCGTGCGGCATCCACCCCGCCCGCCTTAGCCGGGTCGATATCGGCCACCTCGCGGATATCAACCTTGGCATAGGCACCTAGGCGCTTGGTGTACTCAGCGCACGCGTCCTTCCAAAAGCGCTCCTTGAGCTTACCGACGCAAACGACGGTGTATTTCACGCGCGTCTACTCCTTCGAATCGTTTTGAACTTTGCTGGCTGTCAGCATCTGCTCGAACATCGAGGCCGACTGCGAGAAATCGCTCGGCAGCACGACCGTCGAGGTTTTACCCGTACGAGCGAACTCCGTCATCATCTCGGACCACTGCGTAAACATGAACAGCTGGTTGGCCTCGTCGTTACCGACTCCCGTCTCCTGGATGATCTCGAGCGAATCCTTGATGCCCAGCGCGATGGCCTTGCGCTGGTTGGCGATGCCCTCGCCCGCCTTTTCCATCGCCTCAGCCTCGGCGGTCGCCTCGGTGACGCGCTTGATGCGGTCGGCCTCGGCGAGCTCCTGCGCGGCAGCGCGCTTTCGCTGGGCGGCATTGATGTCGTTCATGGAGTTCTCGACCTCGGTCGGCAGCGCGATTTTGGTGATGAGTGTCGACACGAGGGTGAAGCCGTAGGCAGCCATCTGCTCGGACACGGTGGCATTAACGTCCTTGGCGATGTCATCCTTCTTGGCAAAGACCTCATCGAGTGTGTAGACGGGAATCGAAGAGCGCAGAGCGTCGGTGATGAAGTCACGCATCTGGTCGACGGGCTCCTGCAGCATATAGTAGCTCTTGTAGATGCCCGAATCTGCCGGGCCGGCGCCCATGTCATAGCTCACGTGGTACTGAGCAGAGACCTCAAGGCCGATGGTCACGTTGTCCTGGGTCTTAACGTCGATGCCAAAACCGTTTTTCATGGTGCGCAGACTCACCGTAGCGGCCTTGCGGTCGATCACGGGCACCTTCATGTGGAAGCCCGCGTTGACGATGCGGTTAAACTTGCCCAGACGTTCGATGATCACGGCATGCTGTTGTTCAACGACATAGCAGGCGTTGGGAAGCAGCAGCAACAGAATGATGATGGGAATCAAAAGGCTGGTAAGGGCGGCGATGATACCGGACAACAGCATGGTCTCTCCTCTGATAGGCACACGTTGGCATTAGGATACCCGCACGAAGCAGCTATGTGACACCAACAAGAGGACCCGTGGTCAAAAAAGGCCAAATATGAGTACTGTTACCAGTTTAGTAACAGCGTATTTGGGTCAAAATCGCCTCGTTGAACCCGAGGTCTGGTCGCGCGCGCAGACGTGGTGTAAGAGTGTCCTGAGGTCCGTCGCTGCAAGCCC
>URNJ01000134.1 GCA_900549215.1 uncultured Collinsella sp. | reverse complement strand
CAGACACACGCGTCAGCATAACCATTGCCGAAGAGGCAACGGCGATGATTGAGCGCGCGCTCGACAAAGGTAAGCGTGTGGGTGTCAACGAAGTGGCCGAGGGGCTCTACACAAGCCGCTCCAAACTATGCGCCACCTTTAAGGCCCAAACCGGCGAGTCCCTGGGCGCCTACATTCGCAGACGCCGCATGGAGCGAGCACAGGACCTTTTGGCCGATAGCTCGCTCACGATAGCGCAGGTGGCAGAGCTTCTAGGCTACCCTCAGCAGGCCGCCTTCGCCCAAGCCTTCAAACAACACACCGGCATGACACCCACGGCTTGGCGAAGCAAGCATCGCTAAGGCCCAAGCCCCCTGGCCGTAACGGAGCGATTAATTAGCCGCCGCCCGTCAGCTCACCCAGGATCTAAACGCCAAGATATGCACAATCAAGCGCCTTTTTGATAAGAGGGACAGATCGATCAGCCAAATACAACGGAATGTTGAGCACCCCGTCGTCGAGCTTTAGGTTCTTAAGTGAGTAGCGGACCCTCAATGGAGTCGTCTCCGCATGCTTGTCGGCATAGTACTTAAGGCTCTTGGAATGAACGACCTCTCCCGATTTGACCTCGACGGGAACGATTTCGTTTCCGACTTGAATCAAAAAATCGACTTCGTGCTTCGGCTTCTCGTTTGTCCAATAACGCGGAGCAGCATCTAACTGTGAAAGTAATGCCTGAAGCACATAGTTCTCGGCGAACGAACCTTTGAACTCCGAAAATAGCGCATCCGAGATGGCAAAAGCTGACGCATCCAGCCTTGCCATGCGGCGCAGCAAGCCGACATCAAGACAGTAGACCTTAAATGCCTTGAGGTCATCGTACGCAGAGAGCGGCACACCACCAGTAGCATTAAGGCGAACCGCCGCATCGGCAAGCCATTCCAGAGCATCCTCGTATTCTCGAGCACGAGCCCCCTCGCGCACCGCACCCCAAACGAACTTTTTGTTCTCGCGCGCCAACTGAGCTGGAATCGAGTTCCATATTTGTGAAAGCTTGGCGAACTGCGCACGGCCACCATGCTTGGCAAAATCGCGCTCGTAGGAATCCAAGAGATCAGACAACACCTTATCGACCTGAACGATATCGCCCGTCTCCACCCACCGGCCAAGAGCCTCTGGCATGCCGCCGCATGCAAAATAACGACGAAGATGCTCGACGAGACGGACATGGAAGAAATCGGGCACTGTCTCGATCTGATCCAGGCCGCCAAGGTATTCGTCGTAGTTTGCAGCGCCCTCGGCTTTCAGAAACTCGGAAAAGCTCATGGGGCGCATCTCCATGAACTCGACCTTTCCCACCGGAAAAGCGCTGGTCTCACGGGACAAGCGAACGCCCAACAAAGACCCTGCGCATGCGACGTGATACTCGGGGGCCTCGTCACAGAAGTATTTAAGGGCGCCGACTGCAGAAGGACAATCCTGGATCTCATCAATAATAAGCAGCGTTTCGCCGGGCTCGATAGGCTGTCCAAGTGCCAGGGAAAGATTTGAGATGATCCGTCGAGGATCGCGCGTACCTTCGAAAAACTGAGCGTACTCGCTCTGTACCCCAGGTGACGGCTCCTCGAGCGTCAGATACACAAAATTGAGGTACGAGGTTCGGCCGAACTCCTTAAGCGCCCACGTCTTTCCAACCTGGCGCGCCCCCTTAAGGATAAGCGGCTTACGATATTCTGACGCTTTCCAAGCGTTAAGCTTGGCAATGATATCTCGCTGCATGGCCGAACCTCCCGCAAAGAAACTTCCGTAAACGTGATATTTCCCACATTTTACCCTAGGTAAAACGTGACATTTATCACATTTACGGAAGTTTTAAGCTCATTTCGCCACACTTTCATCACATTCAAAAGGCGGAGGCGCATTTTGCGCCTCCGCCACCATCTTTCCTATCAGCCCGCCTGACCCGAACGGCCGAGTCGTCACGGAACCCGGGAGCCCCGGCAGGGCGGGTGCTTCCTCAAAATGAGTTCCGCACGCAAAGAAGGCCACTTAATGTGGCCTTCGTCTTGCGCAGGACTGTCCGAAATAGCGAGCAAATGCCCAAGCGGCCCTCCCGGCTCAGCCCCGGAGTGGTATTAGAGATGCAGCACGCGGTCGCGGATTTCCTCGGTTCGACCCTGGTTCCAGAACTGGGTACCGATGTAGCCGCACGTACGACGGGCGACATTCATCTTCTCCTGGTCACGATTGCCGCAATTGGGGCACTCCCACACCAGCTTGCCGTCATCCTCGACAATCTTGATCTCGCCGTCGTAGCCGCACACCTGGCAGTAGTCGCTCTTGGTGTTGAGCTCGGCGTACATGATGTTGTCGTAGATGTACTGCATCACGCGAATGACAGCCTTGAGGTTGTCCTGCATGTTGGGAACCTCAACGTAGGAGATAGCACCGCCCGGCGAAAGCTGCTGGAACATACCCTCAAACTTGAGCTTATCGAAGGCGTCGATCTCCTCGGACACGTGGACGTGGTAGCTGTTGGTGATGTAGCCCTTGTCCGTCACGCCCGGGATGATGCCAAAACGACGCTGCAGGCACTTAGCGAACTTGTAGGTCGTCGACTCAAGCGGGGTACCGTACAGCGAGAAGTCAATATCGCTTTCGGCCTTCCACTCGGCGCACTTGTCGTTCATGCGCTGCATGACGGCCATGGCAAAGGGCGTGCCCTCCTTCTCGGTGTGGCTGTGGCCCGTCATGTACTTGACGCACTCATACAAGCCGGCATAACCCAGACTAATGGTGGAGTAACCGCCCACGAGCAGCTTATCGATCGTCTCGCCCTTCTTCAGACGGGCGAGAGCACCGTACTGCCAAAGAATCGGTGCGGCGTCAGAAAGCGTACCCATCAGACGTTCATGACGGCACAGCAGGGCGCGGTGGCACAGCTCAAGGCGCTCGTCGAAGATCTTCCAGAACTTGTCCATGTCCTGATGCGAGCTCAGCGCGACATCAGGCAGGTTGATGGTCACGACGCCCTGGTTAAAGCGACCATAGTACTTGGGCTTGTTCGGGTCGTAGTTCAGCGCGTTGGCAACGTTGTTAAAGCCGTTGCCCGAGCGGTCGGGCGTCAAGAAGCTGCGGCAGCCCATGCAGGTATAGCAGTCGCCGTTGCCGGCGGTCTCGCCCTTCGACAGCTTGAGCTCGCGCATCTTCTTCTCGGAGATGTAGTCGGGAACCATGCGCTTGGCGGTGCACTTGGCAGCCAGCTGGGTCAGGTAGAAGTACGGGGAATCCTCGTGAACGTTATCGTCCTCGAGTACATAGATGAGCTTGGGGAATGCCGGGGTAATCCAAACGCCGGCCTCGTTCTTAACGCCCTCGTAGCGCTGGCGAAGCGTCTCCTCCACGATCATGGCAAGGTCGTGCTTCTCCTGAGGCGTACGGGCCTCGTTAAGATACATAAAGACCGTCACGAACGGCGCCTGGCCGTTGGTGGTCATAAGAGTTACGACCTGATACTGAATCGTCTGAACGCCGCGACGGATCTCGTCACGCAGGCGGTCCTCAACAACCTCGCGGACCTTTTCGGGAGATGCGGAAACGCCGAGCTCCTCGAGCTCGCGGGCGACCTCGCCGCGAATCTTTTGACGGCTCACCTCGACGAACGGGGCAAGATGGGTCAGCGAAATCGACTGGCCACCGTACTGGGAGGAAGCAACCTGAGCGATGATCTGCGTCGCGATGTTGCAGGCAGTGGAGAAGCTGTGCGGCTTCTCGATCAGCGTGCCCGAAATAACAGTACCGTTCTGGAGCATATCCTCCAGGTTCACCAGGTCGCAGTTATGCATGTGCTGGGCAAAGTAGTCCGAATCATGGAAGTGAATCAGACCCTCATTGTGAGCATCCACAATCTCCTGGGGCAGCAGCACACGCTGGGTCAGGTCCTTGGAGATCTCGCCGGCCATGTAGTCACGCTGAACGGAATTGACGGTCGGGTTCTTGTTGGAGTTCTCCTGCTTGACCTCTTCGTTGTTGCACTCAATCAGCGACAGAATCTTGTCGTCGGTCGTGTTCTTCTGGCGCTTCAGGCTCTGAACATAGCGATAGATGATGTAATGGCGAGCGACCTCGTAGCAGTCGAGACGCATAATCTCGTCCTCGACCAGATCCTGAATCTCCTCGACCGACACGGTGTGGCCCGCGTTCTCGCATGCCTCGGCGACGTTTTGTGCCGCGTAAACCACCTGGCGGTCGGTAAGACGAGAGCTCTCCTCGACCTCCAAGTTTGCGGCGCGGATGGCATTGACAATCTTATCGATGTCAAAGACAACCTCGGTGCCGCTGCGCTTGATGATCTTCATCCTCTTGCCTCTTTCGCGTCGAAATCGTATTGCGCTTCAGAGCCAAACGATGCCCGGCAGGGCTTGCCCCTGTCTTGCGGCGCCGTCGCGCAATCTGTGTTTTCGAAAACCATAGGCCCTCATGCGGACAATCCTCGCAGCCAATCAAGGGGCTCGAAGATCCATCCAAATGGGGCGAATAAGGTCCTCGTTCTCTGTCCGTCATCTATCATACGACAAAGAGGCATCTATATCCTGTATTCTTTTTTTAGGTCAAACACAACATATAGTGTTTCAGCAGGTCAAAGCAATTAGTCATTTTGCAGACGCATTAATTATGAGGGGTTCTTGGCAAGTCGGTAAAACGTTACCAACACGGCTACCTGCATGGCAGTTATAAAACCCCCTTAGTCAAGCCGCTGACAAATCCTACCAAAACCAAGCCGCTCACGCCAAAAGAATCCAAAAGATTATGCTTGACCAACATGTTGCGGTCACGGTCGGCCAGGACGTATGCAACCTGCCGGCACCTCTACGGCGACCTTGGATCAATATTTGCTGGCATATTTGGCTTATAGGACAAAATGTGTGTCCCGATAGAACACCCGTTTCCATCCATTAATC
>URNJ01000133.1 GCA_900549215.1 uncultured Collinsella sp. | reverse complement strand
CGACCGGTTACGGCGTTTGTAAAACGCCGTAACCTACAAGATGAGCATGGCGTCACCAAAGCTGAAGAAGCGGTAGCGTTCTTCGATAGCAGCGGCGTAGGCATCCATGATCTGGTCGCGGGTGGCAAGTGCGCTTACGAGCATCATGAGCGTGGAGCGCGGCACGTGGAAGTTCGTGATCAGCGCGTCGACCACGTGATAGGTCGAGCCGGGCATAAGGTAGAGCTGCGTTGTCGCGTTCTCGCGCACCACGATGTCGCCGCGGCCGAGCGTGTCGGCCCCGTCCTCGCGGCCCTCAAAATAGCGCGCCGTCACAGCCGGATCGGACACCGGCGCGTCCGCGTCAAACGCGCTCTCGAGCGAGCGCACTGCGGTAGTGCCGACGGCGATCACACGATGGCCCTCGGCCTTCGCCTTATGCACGGCGTCGACAACCTCCTGCGACACGTGGTAGCGCTCGGTGTGCATCACGTGCTGCGCGGGGTCGTCCTCCTCCACCAGACGGAAGGTATCGATACCCACCTCGAGCTCGACGGCGGCAAACTTGGCACCCTTGGCCTCGATGGCAGCCATGAGCTCGGGAGTAAAATGCAGACCCGCCGTGGGAGCAGCGGCCGAGTGCTCCTCCTTCATGGCGTAGACGGTCTGGTACTTCTCGGGATCGCCCTCGTAATCGGTAATGTAGGGCGGCAGCGGCACGTGGCCGGCAGCATGGATGGCCTCGTCGAGCGTGCGCGGCTCGCCGGCGGCATTGCAACCGGCGGGCTCAAAGCGTCCCAGGCGCCCGCCGCGGCTATCGGTGACAAAGTCGACAACCTCGGCCGTCAGCACCACGGGAGCCCCCTCGGGCGCATGGGCGCCACCGGCGCGATACTCAATATGAGCACCGGGCTTCAGGCGCTTGCCCGGCTTGACCAAGCACTCCCAAACATGGCCCAGCGGATCCACGTCCTCGCGGCGCTTGAGCAGCAGGGTCTCGACCACGCCGCCCGATCCCGTTTTACGACCGATCAGACGGGCCGGCATCACGCGCGTCTGATTGATGACGAGCACATCGCCTGGCTCGATATAGTCGATGATATCGCGGAAGATACGGTGCTCAACGGTACCGCCGTGCTCCAGCGGCGTTCCCGCCTGGGAGCCCTTGCGATCCACCACCAGCAGGCGGCAGGAGTCGCGCGGCTCGGCTGGAGCCTGGGCGATCAGTTCCTCAGGAAGGTTGTAGTCAAAATCATCGGTACGCATAGACACGTCGGATACTCCTTATATAGCTAAAGTCCGCTCTACATCCTAGCAGGCTGACGTCCCAAATGAACTACTTTTTGGACGCTTTGCGCTCGTCGCGGATGCGGGCGCGGTCCATGGCCGCCTCGCCGAGAAGCGGCAACCACAGTAGTTCTGCCGATACATGCCCAGCTCGCGCGAACGGCGTGTCGCCTCGGGGTAATACGGACGAAAATCGCGAATCACCGGAGTGAGACCGCGGGCGGCAGCCAGACGCTCCAACACATCATTGCAGGTTTCGAACAACTGATACGGCGAGACGGCGAGCGTCGTACCCACAAACTCAAACCCACGCTCCTGGGCCACGCGGCACGCCTCGGCCAAGCGCAGGGCATAGCACGCACGACAGCGACGGGGCCGATCGGCACCCAGCGGTGCCACGCCGGCCTCCCAGCGCTCACGGTCCTCCCCCGCCTCGATAAGCTCGATGTCGCCATCGGCACACCACCGGCGCAGCTCGTCCAAACGCCGCTGCCATTCATCGTGCGGCTGAATATTGGGGTTGGTCCAGCAGATTGTGGGCTCAAACCCTTCCTCGCGCAGCAGGCGGACCGGCTCAAGAGAGCACGGCGCACAGCAGGCGTGCAACAACAACGGCTTCATCGACATCTCCTCACCCGAAAAAGCGCACGCCGAAGGACGTGTCCTCGCAGGCGACAATGCGGCGGTCGCGCAAAATGGTCCGCACGTAATACCAGTCGCCCACACAGCCTGACAAATGCAAGCCGGCCGCCAGATAGCACAGCAGCGGATAGCCCGAAAACGCAAACCCCAGGGCAAGCGTTGTCGTCACAACAGCCGTCGGTGCCAGGCAAACCGCCATGTACCGCCGGCGCGAATACACAACGCCCTCGGCGCAGGCATAGATCATCGCCGTCTCGCGATTCGCCCCAAAGGTCACCTGCGCGCCCGCAGGCGCCAGCAGCTTAAAAAACACACCGTGCACCAGCTCGTGCACGGCAAATGACGCCGCAGAAACCGCAGCCAAGCCGACTATCCAGCCCACGACAGCCATCCAGCCGCCCGCGTCAGCCGCATCCAAGTCTGCAGGCCCGCCCAGCAGCATAAACACCGGCACCAGGCACACGGCAAACACGCCGACTACGACCATCCCCCACACGAAGCAAGCGTGCAGAAATTCCTCGTCTTCAAACGCATGTATGTTGGAAATCTCATTCATAGCATCTTAGGATAGCGCCCCTGCCACGTACCCGTCCGCATGTGCGATAATGTCGAACGATATGCACGAATTGACCACCGCGTCGCCAGGCCTTGCGCCCGGCCGCGCTCTCACCATATGCGAAGGAGTCCCATGGCATCCAAATACTCCATGAACGACCGTCCCAGCTGGCCTCGCCGCGCCATCGTTACCGCCGGCGAGCCCTACGGCAACAAGGGCCTTCACTTTGGCCACGTCGGTGGCGTCTTTGTCCCGGCCGACTTCTTCGCCCGCTTCCTGCGCGACCGTCTGGGCCGCGAGAACGTCATCTTCACCTCGGGCACCGACTGCTATGGCTCGCCCATCATGGAGAGCTACCGCAAGCTCAAGGAGAACGAGGGCTACGACAAGTCCATCGCCGAGTATGTCGAGTCCAATCACTCCCGCCAGGCCGCGACCCTCAACAACTACAACATCAGCTGCGATATCTACGGCGGCTCGGGCCTTGAGCCGGCTGCGCAGATTCACAACGAGGTGACCGCCGAGATTATCGAGCGTCTGCACGAACAGGGCACCATCTCCAAGCGCTCCACGCTGCAGTTCTACGACGCCAAGGCCGGCACGTTCCTCAACGGCCGCCAGGTGATCGGCCGCTGCCCCATCCAGGGCTGCAAGTCCGAGAAGGCTTATGCCGACGAGTGCGACCTGGGTCACCAGTTTGAGCCCGAGGAGCTCATCGCGCCCAAAAGCCAGCTCACCGGCGAGGTGCCCGAGCTGCGCCCGGTCGACAACCTCTACTTCGACCTGCCGGCCTACCTCGACTTTATGAAAACCTATACCGCCAAGCTCGCCCAGAACCCGCAGGTTCGCTCCGTGGTCTCCAAGACCATGGAAGAGTGGCTGCTGCCGGCCCAGCTCTACATCCAGAACAAGTTCCGCGAGGCCTTCGATGCCGTCGAGGATCAGCTTCCCGAGCACACCGTGCTGGAGCCCGAGGGCAACAAGAGCAGCTTTACCGTCACCTTCCCCAGCTGGAAGGAGCGCGACGATGCCCACGCGGTGCTCGCCAACGGCGGCGTGCGCTTCCGCAGCGGCAAGGCGCTCGTACCCTTCCGCATCACCGGCAACATCGACTGGGGCGTTCCGGTGCCCGAGGTCGATGGCGTCTCCGACGTCACCTGCTGGTGCTGGCCCGAGAGCCTGTGGGCTCCCATCAGCTATACGCGCACCGTGCTCGCACGCGATGCCAAGGCCGCCGGCGTGACCGAGGGCGTCGCCGCCCAGGATGCCGCCCTCATGGGCGAGCCCGCCGCCGATTCCACGCAGGTCCCCGCGCCCACCTACCAGCACAGCTCGCTCGACTGGCGCGACTGGTGGTGCTCGGATGACGCACAGATCTACCAGTTCATTGGCCAGGACAACATCTACTTCTATTGCATCGCGCAGACCGCCATGTGGGAGGCCCTGGGTTGGAACCTCACGCAGAGCACCGTCAGCGCCTGCTACCACCTGCTCTACATGGGCAAAAAGGCAAGCTCATCCTCGCAGACTCCTCCCCCGCCGGCAGACGACCTGCTCAACCACTACACCTGCGAGCAGATGCGCGCGCATTGGCTGTCGCTCGGCCTGTCCGAGAAGCCGGTGAGCTTTAGCCCCAAGGCATACGACACGCGCGTGACCGGCAAGGACAAGGACGGCAACGAGGTGCGCGCCTGCGACGACAAGCGCGTTATCGACCCCGCCCTTAAGGAGAGCGCGCTGCTGACCGGCGTGTTCAACCGCCTGGCCCGCAGCTGCTTCTACGGCGTCGCCGTCAAGGAGGGCGACGAGAGTCCCTATCGCAACGGTTGCATCCCCGCCGGTGCCGCTTCTGACACCGTGGTCGAAGCCGCCCAGCAGGCAGCCCTCGCCTTTGAGCAGGCCATGTACAAGTTCGAGACGCACCGAGCGCTCGCTGTGTGCGACGACTACCTGCGCGCCGCCAACAAGCGCTGGAGCGATGCCTCCAAGGCCGCCAACAAGCTCGAGGGCGAGCCGGCCAACGCCGCCATGACGCAGGCCCTCGTCGACGCCTTTACCGAGCTGCGCGTAGCGACCGTGCTCATGCACGGCATCGTGCCGGCCGGCTGCGAGCTCATCTGCGAGTACTTCGACGTTGACCCGGTCGCCTTCTTTAGCTGGGATAACATCTTTGCCTCCACGGATGAGTTTGTGGAGGGCCTGGGCGAGAAGCCCGGCGAGCACCGCGTGAAGCCGCTGCCCCCGCGCTTCGACTTCTTTAGCAAGCACGAGAGCCAGTACTAAAGCACGCCAGCAGCGGCGTGCCCGGAAAGTAGTCAATTTGGGACGGGAAGGAAAGACGGATGTCCAAGCCGCGTCGTCGTAAGCAGAAAAAGCAGGTCAAGGCCGAGCTCAAGCTCAGGCAGTTTGCTGCTACCGAGCTTTCCGACCAGCTTGCCGCCCTTCCCTGCGCCGCCGACCTGCCGCGCTTTATGGTCGACACGGTCCCCGGCGCCTATGCGCCCGCCGATGCCAAGCTCATGATCG
>URNJ01000132.1 GCA_900549215.1 uncultured Collinsella sp. | reverse complement strand
GGGCGAGGCGGGGTCGTTGATGCTCGTGGGGCAGGTGATGACCTCTTCCACGCGCTCGGCTGCGACCTCGGCGCGGGGCAGGATGACCGAAACCATGGTGAGGATCATAAACGCCATGACGATCTGCATGGTGTAGGAGATAAACGCCATCATGTTGCCGACCTGCATCACGCCGTCGGACACGCCCTGCGCGCCAAACCAGACGATAAGCACGGTGATGCAGTTCATGACGAGCATCATGAGCGGCATCATAAAGCTCATGGCGCGGTTGGTGTAGAGCTGCGTGGTCATCAGGTCGAGCGAAGCCTTGTCAAAACGCTCGAGCTCATGCTCCTCGCGGTTGAACGAGCGGATGGGCATAAGGCCGTCGAGCAGCTCGCGGGCGGTAAGGTTCACACGGTCCACAAAACTCTGCATCTTTTTGAACTTGGGCATGGTGAGGCCCATAAGCACGCCGACGACGGCCGAGACCGCGATGATGGCCACGGCGATGGTCCACTCTAGGCCGGTATGGTTGGCCAGGACGCGCATGACGGCGACGATGCCCATGACGGGGGCCATCAGACACATGCGGATAAACAGGGTTGCGGCCATCTGGATCTGCTGAATGTCGTTGGTGCAGCGGGTGATGAGCGAGGCCTGGCTAAACTTGCCCACCTCGGCCGGCGAGAAGTGCATAACCTTGTTGAAGGTCTCGCGGCGCAGGTCGCGGGCGATGGAGCAGGCGGTGCGCGAGGCCACGGCACCGGTCAGGATGGTGGCGACGAGCGAGATCAGGCACAGACCAAACATCGTGGTCGCCATGCGGCACAGGTAGGCGTTCTGCACGTCGGCGGGGTCGATGCCCTGCGCCTTGTACTCGTCTTGCACATAGCTCACGGCGCGTTGGGTCACGATGGAACCCGACATGGAGCCCATTTTGTCCGCCATATCGTTGGCGCCCTCCACGAGCTTGCCCTGGTCGATTAGGCCGCCTTCAACGCCTAGACGCAGACCCTTCATGGTGATCTTACCGCCGTCGGCATCAATCTGCTTTTGCATATTCTGCGCCGCTGCGGCCTTCTGCTGCATCTCGGCGAGCTGCTCGGGCGTCATTGCCGCCATCTGCTCGGGGGTGGGCATGGCCTGAGCGGCGCCGCCATCGCTTGCCTCGGTAGATGCGCCGGTCATGTCGCCCATGGAGTTGGCATCGATGCCCTGGTTGAACGAAAGGACGACAGTTTCGGGCAGGCTCATGATGTCGGCAATCTTGCCGCCGTCGGCGCGCTCCTCCTCGGTGCCCTTGTACGTTCGAATGCCGTTATTGTCCGCCTTGCTAAACACGGCCTCCACAGCCTTGGCGTCCTTGGTGCTCATAAAGAGTTCGAGGTCGTCGAGCGATTCGGCACGGATGGTGTCGGGCACGGGCGACGCGATGCCGCCTTGCTGCACACCCACGTCGACGATGTCGCTCATATAGGTAGGCAGCGCCAGATCGGCGTTGCAGCTGATTACGATAAGTACGATAGCTGCGAACAGTGCCAGGATATGTTTTTTAAAGAGCTTGAGAATCCTCACTCGGCATCTCTCCTTTCTTGGTTACGGTCGATAATTTCGTTGGCACGTCTAAGAAGGCGCACCATCTCTTGGGTATCTGTTTCGCCAAGCTGCTCGAGGAAGGCCGCGGTGCGGTCCTCGAATTCCCGACGTTTGATTTCGATGACCTGGAATCCCTTGTCGGTCACCGTGACGTGTACGCGACGACGGTCGGTCTTTGAGTGCTCGCGCTCGACCCAGCCCTTGGCCTCGAGGGCGCGCAGGATATTGGCGATGCGGGCGCTTGAGACCCAGGCACGATCGGCGAGTTCGCTCGGCGTGAGCGAGCCGCCGGCGCGCATGAGGGCGCGCATGACGGCCATCTCGCCACCCAGGGCCTGGTCGGCAAAGCGCGAAACGCGCTGGTGCATGCTGCCAAACTCGGTAAAGAGCTGACGCCCAAGCTCATGGAAATCGGTATCTTCCACCGAAAACCCCTAACACTAGAAACTATTTTCGGTGAAAGATGATACCCCCGCCCAAGCATTCCATTCGGTAGATTTCTAGCCATGTCCCAAAAATCTACTTGGCCGCTAGGCAATATAAAGAGCGTATAAAGACTTAAAATCATTCAATAATTGTAGCGTTTCAAAGAATTATCATGCACGCGGTTAGGCGAGGGGTTGTCACCACCATGACGACTGGGACTCATATAATCGCCACGTGCGATGCTCCAACTTCCCGCGAGGAGACACCTTATATAAAGGGGGATGGAGTCATGGCATTTGACTTCACGGGCAAAACCGCGATCGTTACCGGTGGCACTCAGGGCATTGGCCTCGAGATCGCCAAGGGCATCGTCGCGGGCGGCGGACATGTCGCGCTCATCGCAAGGAACGCTGCTAAGGGCGAGGCCGCTGTGGCCGAGCTTGGCGAGGGCAACAAGTTTTATCAGCTCGATGTCGCCGATGCGCCCAAGGCGCGCGAGACCGTCGAACAGATTTTCGCAGACCTGCCGCAAACCAACATCCTGATTAACTGCGCTGGCGTCATCAGCACCAAGAAGTTCGACGAGATCGATGACACTGAGTGGCGCCGTACCATCGACATCAACCTCAACGGCACCTTTACCATGATGAACGCCGTGTACCCGCACTTTAAGGCGGCCCATGCCGGCACTATCGTCAACGTGAGCTCTGTTGCTGGCAAGATCGGCGGCGGCCTGCTCGGCACCGCGGCTTACGCGAGCTCCAAGGCCGGTGTTAACGGTCTAACCAAGGCAGTCGCCAAGGAAGGCGGCAAGTTTGGCGTCCGCTGCAACGCTGTGTGCCCGTCGCTCACGCTTACCGACATGACGTCGATCCTTTCTGACGAGAACTCTCAGCGCATCATTAACGGTATTCCTCTGGGCCGCGCCGCCCAGGCCAGCGAGCCTGCGCAGATGGTGCTGTTCTTCGCTTCCGACCTTGCCAGCTTCGTGAACGGCGAGATCGGTGACTGCGACGGCGGCATCGTCCTGGACGGGTAATACCCCGCGGTGATCGTTTGGCGGCGACCCTGGCGACTCGGGGTTGTCGCCTTCTTTCTGACATAGGCGCGTGCGGCTTCGATTCGCATGCATCCAAAGGAGATATATATGAGTGAATCGACTGCGGTGGAGGCGCCGGCGGCAAAGGAGCCGTTCTTTAAGATGTCCTCCATCCCGGGTGCCAATATTTTGGTGCCGCTTTTGTTGGGCTGCCTGCTCAACACGCTATTCCCCGACCTGTTCAAAACGCTTGGCAGCTTTACGCTTGGCATGACCCAGCAGGGTGCAGGCCCGCTCGTGGGCGCTTTTTTGCTCATCGTCGGTACGACGATTTCGTTTAAGAGTGCTCCTGCCGCCGCTGCACGCGGCGCCATCATCATCGCCGTCAAGCAGATCGTGGTCGTTGCCGTGTCGCTGCTCATCCTTTATGTGTTCAACGACAACTTGTTTGGCATCTCTGCCATGGTGATGTTGGCGGCTTGCACCGGCGCCAACAACGCTATGTACGCTGGTCTGATGGGCACCATGGGCAACGAGGCCGAGCGTGGCGCCGTCGCCATCACCACGCTGGTTGTCGGCCCTCCGGTCACGATGATTGTCCTTGGCGCTGCCGGCCAGGCTCCGATCGGCTGGTCGCTCGTGGGTGCCATCCTGCCGATCGTCGTCGGCATTATTCTGGGTAACCTGTTCCCCAGCTTTAAGAAGATGATGGCACCGGCACTTTCCGCCATCATCGTGCTCGTCTTCTTTGCCATGGGCTCGACCATGACTTTTGGCCAGCTTATCAACGGCGGTCTTCCCGGCATCCTGCTCGGCGTGATCTGCTCGGTGGTCTTTGCAATTCCCGTCATCGCGGTCGATAAACTCACGGGCGGTACGGGTGTCGCAGGTGCGGCCATTTCAAGCTGCGCCGGAGCCAATGTGGCCACGCCTGCTGCCATGGCAAGCGTCAATGGGGCCATGTACGGTGGCGCCGTGCTCGCGACGGCTACGGCACAGGTTGCTGCCTGCGCAATCGTGACGGCTATTTTGACCCCGCTGGTCACCAGCTGGTGCTACAAGCATTTTGAGGGCCAGGGCAACGGCGATAGCAAGGCAACGACCGACAAGGCCGCCGCAGCCGCCTAATGCCAAACGGCAATCAAAGCTAAAAACTAGCTACGCCACAGGGCGGCCACGGGGGATCCCGTGGCCGCCCTGCAGTTTCTGTAGGGTCTCTGGGACACTTTACCCTGCTAAAGCTGGCATAACAGCTAGAGCGAACGTCGTACAAAGGCAAGGAAAAATAACATACAAATCGGTGAACGGTAGTTGTTCGCGCTCGCATTTCCTGCGGGTTTGTAAAAAACGCCCTTATGATATAAAAAAAGAAACATATAACAGCCCAGATGGAGAGGGTCGCTATGTTATCCTTCTCAAACGGGTGAAATCTTGGGTTTTGGGTTGTAGTTCCAAGGTGGACAAACGTTTTTCTCTGCACCAACGTGTGGTGAAGAACGGAAGAAGCCGGTAGTGCAAGCCGAACATTCAAGAATTCAATAAGCAGCGGTGTGAGAGAGCGCCGCATTACACGTAACTAGGAGCGTGGTTACACAATGCAGGAGGCATGGGAAGGCTTCAAGGAAGGCATCTGGACGGGAGAGGTTGACGTCCGAGACTTCATCCAGAAGAACTACACCCCCTACGAGGGCGACGAGTCGTTCCTCGCCGGCCCGACCGAGCGTACCAAGGAGCTGTGGGGCGAGGTTCTCGACCTGCTGCTTAAGGAGCGCGAGCAGGGCGGTGTCCTCGATATGGACACCAAGACCGTCACGGGTATCGTGAGCCACCCCGCTGGCTACATCGATAACGCCCACCGCGAGAAGGAGACCATCGTCGGCCTCCAGACCGACAAGCCGCTCAAGCGCGCGCTGCACGTCAACGGTGGTATCCGCATTGCTTGCCAGGCTGCCA
>URNJ01000131.1 GCA_900549215.1 uncultured Collinsella sp. | reverse complement strand
AACTCATCGCGCGTCATGGTGCGCCCCCTCAACGTATGCGTAAATCTCCCGTACGGACGGCCACTCGGCCAGGAACTCCTCGATGCGCGCACGCCCATCGTCCGTGATGCGGTAGTACCGGCGCAGCCGCCCGTTGTGCTCGGC
Organism: uncultured Collinsella sp.; assembly: GCA_900549215.1. GTDB lineage: Bacteria > Actinomycetota > Coriobacteriia > Coriobacteriales > Coriobacteriaceae > Collinsella. The sequence continues at coordinate 4,881 of URNJ01000131.1, read as the reverse complement.
AGAGCGCGCCGTGATGCACCCGGCCTTCTCCAGGCGCTTGAGCAGCGGGTAGAGCGTCGACTCCGTGAGCCCCATGCTCGCCGGTACGTCCTTCACAATCTGGTAGCCGTAGGACTCCTCGCCGGAGACGGCCGCGAGCACGCAGGCCTCCAGGAAGCCGCGCTTCATCTGGGCCTCCATCCGCACACCTCCTCTCGTCATATACTATGCTATACACACTATACGATGCAAGGTATTAGACGTCAACTCTCATCGCGAAGATTCTCCGGCCCCTGCGCGCTGCGAACGTGATGTCGCGGGGCGGTTGGCATTATGCATGAAACGTCAAGTAACGCTCTTTTGATCCACTTCCACTCGGCCCCATATGCCTTGTGCAACGCCCTCTTCGACCTCGGGTTCAAGAGAGCCGCTAGGCTGGACATGCCGGACGGTAAGGTCCTGGACGCCATGGTAGACTTCTCCGATGCCATGGGGGTCATGGGTCTACGCCGATAGAGGCCCACACACGCGGCAGGGCTCGCCCGTCACCGCTGGTCGCCGAACGGTCCCCACGCCTCGCTCGCCAACGCGCAGGCGACGGCAGCAGTCCAGCGCTGGGCTGGAGACGCCGGAATGCCCAGAAGATGCGTTTCCCATCGCTGCGACAGAGCTTTTTGTAGGGGCGGCAATTTTTCCTAATGTCGAGGTCAGCTAGGCTTCAGTAGCCACCTTGGGAGCATCGCCAATAGACTCTTCCTTTATACGTTCGGCATAATCGTAGGCGATACCCACAAATTCCGGTCCCGAGCAACAGGAGTACAATTGCTGCATTGTTGCCAGCTGTTGGGAGATGGAAGATGGACTGCGATGGCTACCCATGCGTTCCCATGCCGTTGATGTGCACTGCCTTTGTGCCGGGACAGATTGACACTGCGGTTGCAGGCATTTCCGACCCCGATTCGCGCACCATTGCCACGGCAGAAGCGCTGTACTTTCGCGGACAGGCCGCCCTCGCTGCCAAGACAGCGCGCCCCTATCTTGACGCCACCGATCCCGCGCTGCGCTATTCCGCATGCTTTATCTGCGGATACGCCAGCCTGTCGCTCAACCGTATCGCCGACGCCCGCCGATGCCTTGCTGGCATCCTCGATACGCCGGCTGACGAGGAATCGCCCGCCGTCCACGCCACGCATATCCTGTTCGCCTCGGCCGCGAGTGTCCTGCTGCACCTGTCTTCCCCGTATTCCGCCGAAGAGTTTTATCCGCTTGCGGCGCATCTGCCCGAAGGCCTGCGCCTGTTCGCCAGCTACGTGATGGCACACGCCTTGTATCTGCGCGGCGAATATGGCCGCAGTCTGGGTATGGCGGAAAACGCCCTGATCATGAAACAGGGAAGCTATCCCATCTCGGAGCTATTCCTGCACTTGTCAGCTTCTATGGCATGCATGAGTCTCAAAGACGTCGACGCCGCAAAGGCACACTTCGGAACCGCTTGGAACATTGCGCGTCCCGACGGCCTTATCGAGCTCATTGGCGAGCATCACGGCCTTTTACAGGGACTCATCGAGGCGTGCCTAAAAACGCAATACCCTGACGACTTCGCTCACATCATCGAGATCACGTATCGATTCAGCTACGGTTGGCGGCGCATCCACAACCCCGATTCGGGCGAGGACGTGGCCGACGATCTAACGACCACGGAGTTCACCATGGCCATGCTCGCCTGTCGTGGGTGGACCAACGCCGAAATCGCACGCCATATGGGAGTATCGCCGGGCACCGTCAAAAACCGCCTATCCGGCGTATACGCAAAGCTTGGCATCGGCACGCGCGCGGAGCTGGTCGCGCATATGTTGCGTTAGCGACCGGGCTGCCAAGCGCATCGAACGCGTTCCGGAACCCGGCGCTTCGCTCGATCAAATTGGACATTTTGACCCTTGAACGGCACTACCACCACGGGGCACCTTCTCGCAAAATTGGATTATTTCCTCCGATATTTGCGGGATGGGAGCCCAAAATGCTTGATCGCCGTTCGCTACTTGTTGCCGGAGCGTCCTCGCTGGCGAGCATTATGTTGCCGCGCGTGCCGGGAAGCGCAAACGCCTTCATATTGCCGTTCGCGCCCACCGAAGCCTATGCCGACGAAAAAGACCCCTTCAAGGTGCTCGTTCTCTCGCGCACCATGTTCGGTGTGGTCGTGGTCGACGTCGCCAACAAGAATACGCCCATCATGGGTGCCCAGGTCACGCTCGCGTCGCGTTATGCCGCGGGCAAGCAGCTCACCGCCACGACCGACGACGAGGGCACGGCCATCTTTGAGGTCGCTCCGCTTTCGGAAGGCTACGTGGACGAGGCGACGCTTCTCGACGCGTACGACTTTAACGGCGGCATCTCCATTAGCATGGTGGGCTACCGTGATGTCGAGATTCCCCTTGCGCGTATCCAGGGCGGCACCGCCATTACCGCACCCACACGTCCGCTCTCCGATGGCGAGCCGTACTTTCGCCAGCTCACATTCGACGAATGGGACATCCAGTACGCCGACGCCACGTTTATGGCAATGCCAGCGGACGAAGCAGCAAACGATCAGCCCGACACGCACGCTTTTACCGTGCAGGCCCATCTGCCACAGGGCGGGCAGGCAACGTTGCATATCAATAAAGTGATGCCCGCTGCGGGCAGCTCATCCGAAACCGTCACGCAGATTGGCCAAGTCAAGGCTAGCGCATCGGGCGCGGATAATCTGGCGACGTTCACGCTCGAAGACAAGTTCCTCGATGCAGCGTCGAGCCTTCTGGAAGAAGGATGCAAGCTGCGCTTTGTCCTCGACTACCAGGGCAAAACCTACACGCTCTCCTCCCCCATGACCGTTGCTACCGCGCCGGCGGCAAAGGCGGAATCCGGATCGACCACTATCGTCCCCACCACCATGGACCAAGAGATCACTCCGTTTGATTTCCCCGCGGCGTTTCCCGGCATCGGCGGCAATAAGTTCACGTGCTGGATGCCCACATTTCCGATCCTCTTCGATTTCTCGTTTGCTGGATACGTGCTGTTTGGCGGAGGATACAAACCAGCCAGCTATATGAACGATTCGGGCAACCCTGATCCGGAATACTGGAAGAAATCGCCGCGCGAGTCGGGCGCCAAGCAGACAAACCGCTACCTCGACGAGATGGAGGGGAAGTGGAATCAGTACAAGAGTATGAGTGCCGGTTCGGGCACCGATCCAAGAAACACCAAGCTCCTTCGTCACCATTGCACGCCGCTGTTCACGATGGATATCGCCACACAGCTGTACGGCTCGCTCGCCTACGATTGGGTGGGCAAAACCTGGGGTAACAACAACGACCCCGCATACGGCAATATTAAGGCCCTCTTCCAGGTAAGAACCGACCTCAATTGGACCGAGCAGTTTACCCTAGGACCGGTGCCGTTTTTCCTAAACGTCAACCCCTGGGTGCTGGCGAAGCTGGCGCTCGCCGTGGGTGCCCACACGCACGGCAGCGGCGCGGCGTTTTTTAAAAACATTTCGCTCGACTATTCAAACACGTCGGGCTCGTTCACCATCCAGATCGGGCTTGCCGTCACCTTTGGCGCCGGCGTTGCAGGCGTCGCTTCGTCTGCCGTGCGCGGCGCCGCATCCCTCACGCTGTTCATTGGGTACGAGAAGGCAGGTGGACACCAGCTTCCGCGACTGCGCGTAGGTGCAGACGTCGATGTCGATGTGATACTCCAGTTCGTAATGTTCAAGTGGACCACCAAGGCTTGGTCGGGGTCGTGGCCCACACTCCTCGATTCGTGGAATATGTCGGTGAACAATGGCAGCCAGTATGTGCTCCAGCGCTCTGAGCTCGCATTGGGTGGAGATACGCCTTATACGCTGAATGCCCGCTTCGGCTCGGCCGGCAACATTGAGGCGGGCGGCGTGCCGCAATTTATCGCATCGGCCACCATCGTCACCAACGCCGAGCTGCTCGCACGCGCCGAGGTTAAGGCCACTGCTGTAAACGTCGCGTCTGTCGTGCGCGATTGGGATCAAGCGGTCACGCGCATTGAGCTCGAGGCAGATGCAGAAAGCGACGACACGGGGCAGATCGAGCATTTCGTCCACGCACTGATAGAGAACGACGAAAACGCCGCGCCGATGTATAAGTACACCTATATCGAGCAGGCGAAGGACGCCGCTGCGGACCCCAACGCCAATTCTGCTGGTGTATCGGAGGACGAGCGTGGCGGCATCAAGCCCTCGAGCGACAACGTGCTGTTTGCTGGCGTGCTCAGCGAAGCCCACATGAAGCTGGCGATGATCGCCGGCGTGGAGTGCCTGTTCCGTATCGCCTCGGTGCGCTACGGCGAGAATGGTCGCTCGCGCCTGGTGGTGCATACAAAAACGAACGGCACGTGGTCCGCTCCCACGCCCGTGGACTTCCCCCTTGGGTTTGGCGAGGGCGACGTGGAGCGCAGCGGCATATTCGATTACGACTTCGACGTGGTGGAATATACAGACGGGAGGGGAAACCAAGACGCCTACGTGCTGCTGGTCTCGGGCGAGCGCCCCGCCGGCGACAACACCCTTTTCGATACGGCGAGCACATCCGGCATACTGTCCGTTGTGCGCCTGCGTATAAGTAATGACGAGATCCGCGTGGTGTCGCATACGTCATGGCGCAGCATCTCGCGCGGCCGCCTGCAAGAGGATGGCTACCATTGCTTGCAGTGCCCGCGTATCACGGTGGGCAAGACGCTGGTCGACGGGCGCCTGTCGGGTGTCTACCTCCACCGCCGCGGAGCCACCGCAGAGAAGGCGCTCGGCAGCGAGGCTGAGGTTGCGCTGGAGTGCTTTACCCTGTGGTCGGACGTTTCGGGCGACAGCCTGACGTTCCGCCAAGTTCTCCGCTT
>URNJ01000130.1 GCA_900549215.1 uncultured Collinsella sp. | reverse complement strand
CATATGATTACATAATCCATCGATCAACACCGCATTCTCAAAAAATTCCATTTCTAAAAGTATTTCCATCTCAGCAATGATCCGCATGACCAACTGCCTGACTTTAAAACTTTCTTCATCGATCTTATTCTCACTTTTGTTTTTCCAGATCTTCGCTGCCAAAAGCTGCATTGCTATGTTATATACTTCTCCTTGTGAGAGCTGATGTCCTTCAAAATTGCTTAACTTGCCTCCCAGCCATTTTGCAATCTGATATTCTGGTAAATGAGTGATCGATCTGACGTCTTTCTCTTCTTTGATCTCATGTCCCATTCTTACCCTGTTTTGTGTGATCAATAAATACAAGCTTAAATGCCTAATGGAATGGTCAGTATATTCTATATCTAACACTCCCTGCATATTTTTAATGATATCTCTTGTATCATCTAACACTTCTTGCGTAAGATTCGGAAACATTCGTTCTTTGAGTTTTTTCTCTTTATCAAACAATACTTTTAAGGAATGTCCTCTTAACTTTTGTCTCAATACCATTGTCACTGCCTGACGGTAATCTTCCTCTTTTCCTTCCCAGTAAATTCCCATTCCCGGTCTTCGGTAAAGAGTCAGATTATAGTGATCAAGCCATGTTTCAACCTCTTCCAGGTCGTTGCTTAATGTTGCATCCGAAATATGAAAAAGGGATGTAAAGTAAAAATATTTGAGTGGTTCGTTGATCGTTAGCAGATCAAGTAATATGATCGTCTGCCGATCCGCTTTACTATATACTGGTTTGTTCTCATCCATATCAACACCTCCCCTCATAAAAAAATGTGACAAAGGGACAGTCCCTTTGTCACATCGCATACCAATCGCTTGTGTTGCGCGTTTAGCCGAAGGTGATCTCGCCGGTATCGCAGTCCATATCGGCGATACGGGCGAGGCTCTCAACGCGGAAGCCGCGCTCGCGGAGCTTATCGCCACCGCCCTGGAAGCCCTTCTCAACGGCGATGCCAATGCCGGCAACCTCGGCACCCGCAGCCTCGCAGATCTTGATAAGACCCTCGAGCGCGCACCCGTTGGCCAAGAAGTCGTCGATGATCAGGACCTTGTCGCCCTCGGACAGGAAGCGCTTGCCAACGATGACCGGGTACTCCTTCTGCTTGGTAAAGGAGTAGATGGTCGTGGCGTACTGCTCGCCGTCGAGGTTGATGGACTGCGCCTTCTTGGCAAAGACCACCGGCACGCCGCCAAAATGCTGAGCCGCGATGCAAGCCATGCCAATGCCCGAAGCCTCAATCGTCAGGATCTTGTTGATCTCGACATCCTTGAACAGACGGGCCCACTCGGCGCCCATGTGGTCGAACAGCTCAACGTCGCACTGGTGGTTGAGGAAGGCATCAACCTTAAGGACGTTACCGGCCTTTACGATGCCGTCATGGCGAATACGATCCTCAAGCTCCTGCATGGCGCAACCCCTTCTCACGGCAACGATACCGCGCGATTAATAAACGTTGTTCGATAGTCTACCACGGACCGACCCCCGCCCGCCCCACAAGCCGCATCGCACCACAAACCAGTCTTTTTGGGACGGCGCGAATCGTGGCAGTCAGCCTCCCAACACGCTAATGGCGGGCGCGCATCTTCACCAAACGCACTATGGCAAGCGCAAAGCCCACAGCGGCCACAGCCATAAGCACATAGAACACCGATCGAAAGCCGAATAGGAATACATCCGGACGGCCTGCAACAAAACTGGTCACGGCCTCGCCCATCGCCACGCTCATCTGCCCATACAGGATATGCGACGCCGCCGTAATGCCGAGTGCCATGCCGGCGTAGCGCGCCAGGCTGCCCAGGCTGCCCGCAAAGCCGAGCGCTTCGCGCGGAGCCGAGCCCATATACAGCGAGTTGTTGGGGCTCTGGAAAATCGACGTGCCACACGACATAAACGCAACGCAGCACACGATCACAGGGATAGAAGAGTGCTCGTCGAGCGTGCTTACCGCAAAGAGACCGCACACGTACACGCCCAGGCCGACCGCCGTGGGGCCCTCGCAGCCAACACGGTCCGAAACCGTACCCGAAAGCGGTCCGATAAAGGCATTCACCATCGGCAGCGCCAAAAAGAGCAATCCGGAAATGTCGGAACCAAAACCATGGGCGTCCTGAAAATAGAACGGCAGAATAAACTCAGATGCGCCAATACCAACGAACACGATGAGCATGCAGGCAAGGTTGATGGTGAAGGCCGAATTTGCAAAGCAGCGACGAGCGGCCTCGATCAGGGACATGGGGCGCTCGCCGGCCTCCGGCTTAACATGCGGCAGCGTGTAGAGCCCCACGATAAACGAGATGACGCCAATGGGCAGGTTGATGAGGAAGATGCTCTCCCAAGGAAAGCTTGCCACCAGCATGCCGCCGAGCACGGGGCCACACATCATGCCGAGGGCCACAAAGGTCGCAAGAATACCCATGGCACGGCCTCGTTCGCGCGCCGGAAACGACTCGGTGATGATACCCATGTTGTTAGCCATGGCCGCCGCGCAACCGACGCCCTGAGCAATGCGTGCCAGGATAAGAACCTCGAGCGAGGCCGAAAGGCCGCACAGCAGCGAACCGACCGAAAAGACGATGACGCCCAGCTGGAACACATTCACCTTGCCGCGCACGTCGCCCAGACGACCAAACGGCAACATAGCCACGCAAGTCGCAAGCAGATACACCGAGCTTACCAGCTGAATGCGATCGAGGCCCACGCCCAGCTCCTTTTGTATCACGGGCAGCGCCACGGTCACGACGGTCGAATCCAGACACACCATAAACGTCATGATGAGCACGGTAAACAGAATCGCCCACTTGTTCTTGCCATGGGTGTCGCCCTCAAGGGCAATGTGCTCGCGGCGCAGCTGCTCTGCGGTTTTCTCCATATCCATCCTTTCGAGTGGCCCAACGCAAAAACGGGGCCCCGATCGCCTGTAAACAGTCGCGATTGGGGTCCCGCCTACGGAATCGGAACTAAAGGTCGCCGAAGCTTTCTGCCAGCATCGGCGCCTTATGCGAACGCTAGCCTAGCACTGCTCGAGTGCCTGCTCAAGGTCGGCAATCAGATCGGCCGTGTCCTCAAGGCCGCACGACAGGCGCACCATGTCGGCGGAGATACCGCAGGCGATGAGTTCCTCGTCGTTCATCTGGCGATGCGTAGCGTTAGCAGGATGCAGGCAGCAAGTGCGGGCGTCGGCAACGTGCGTGGCGATCTGGGCGAGCTTGAGGCTCTTCATAAAGGTCTCGGCCGCCGCGCGACCACCGTTAAAGCCAAAGCTCACAACGCCGCAGGTACCGTTGGGCATGTACTTCTGAGCGATGTCATAGTACTTATCGCCCTCCAGGCCCGGATAGCTCACGAAGCGCACCTTGGGATGGCTCTGCAGGAACTTGGCAACGGCCAGGCCGTTCTCGCAATGACGCGGCATGCGCACATGCAGGCTCTCGAGCGAGCTGTTCAGGAAGAAGGCCGCCTGCGGATTCTGCATAGGACCAAGATCGCGCATGAGCTGAGCGGTTGCCTTGGTAATGAAGGCACCCTCGCGACCAAACTTCTCGGCATAGGTCACGCCGTGGTAGCTCTCATCGGGCGTGGTAAGACCCGGGAACTTGTCCGCATGGGCCATCCAGTCAAACTGGCCGTGGTCAACGATCACGCCGCCCAGGTAGGCAGCATGTCCATCCATGTACTTGGTGGTGGAGTGCGTAACGATGTCGGCACCCCACTCAAAGGGACGGCACATCACAGGCGTCGGGAAGGTGTTGTCGACCATCAGCGGCACGCCGTGGTCATGTGCGGCCTTGGCAAAGCGCTCAATATCGAGCACGGCAAGGGCGGGGTTGGCAATCGTCTCGCCAAAGACGAGCTTGGTATTGGGCTCAAAGGCTGCCTCGAGCTCCTCATCGGTGCAGTCGGGGGCAACGAACGTGCAGGTCACGCCCATGCGGCCCATGGTGTGGGCGAGCAGGTTATACGTACCGCCGTAAATGGCAGAGCTCGCGACCACGTGATCGCCGGCACCGGCCACGTTAAAGATCGCGAGGAAGTTCGCAGCCATGCCCGAGCTCGTAAGCATCGCGGCGGCGCCTCCCTCCATCTCACAGATCTTGGCGGCAACCAAATCGCACGTGGGATTCTGCAGACGGCTGTAGAAATAGCCCGACTCCTCCAGGTCAAACAGCTTGCCCATGTGCTCGGACGTGTCGTACTTCCACGTGGTGGACTGGTAGATGGGCACCTGGCGCGGCTCGGCATCTCCCGGGTGATAGCCGCCCTGAACACATGTAGTACCGATGGTCTGCTCGCTCATATCTAGCTCCCTTGCCTGGGTTTTAGTTTTATTTGGTTCACGATACCGCTACCCGGCACCCCTCTCAACCCATCCCCAAGGTAGGTTATTGGACAAATTGATCAGGGGTATTTATCTCAAGCCTTGGGCATTTGCTCGATAGATAAAAACGAGGCATACATGAAGCTCTCGATGATTACATGCCCCGTCACGGGTACCATAGGCGAGTACACCGTGACCAAGGAGACAACGATGAAACAAATCGATACAGCCCAGCTCGACATCAACGCCTGTCAGGCTCAGGCTGCCGAATACCACGCCCGCGGCTTTAACTGCGCCCAGGCCGTAGCCTGCACCCTCGCGCCTGCCGTCGGACTCGACCCCCAGATCGCCTTTACCCTCACCGAGGGCTTTGGTGCCGGCATGGGCGGCATGACCGAAACCTGCGGCGCCATCTCGGGCGCCGTGGCCATCATGGGCTTTGTGATGAGCGACGGCATGGAAAACCCCAAGACCAAGGGCCAGACCTACAAGCTGTCGCGCGAAATCGCCAAGCGTTTTGGCGAGAAGAACACGACGACCGTCTGCGGCACGCTCAAGGGCATCGGATCGGACAAGGGTCCGCTCCGCAGCTGTCCCGGTTGCATCGACGATGCCGTCGAAATCGCCTGTGATGTGCTAAAGCAGCTCGCCGAGTAAGCGGCAGCAACAGAAAAACGACGGCCGGCGCGCTTGGGATCCATCC
>URNJ01000129.1 GCA_900549215.1 uncultured Collinsella sp. | reverse complement strand
CCGACACGCCCGTCTGGCCAATCTGGTGGCGATACTCCAGCCAGCCCGCCTCCACGACGGGTCGCGTGCAGCCGAGCTCGGCACCGAGGGCCTCGGCGAGCCTTCGCATCAGCGGCAGGTTTTTCTTGGAGCCAATGCCTCGACCCACCACGACGAGGCGCTCGGCATCGGCAATCGAAGCCTGCTGTCCCCACTCCTCGGCGGGAATCGAGATCTCGATGCGAGCTTTGACGTCTTCTGAAAGCGTTACCTGGGTAATCGTTCCAGAACGGCTGTAGTCGAAGTCGGGCGCCTTAAAAATACCGGGGCGCACCGTGGCCATCTGGGGTCGGTGATTGGGGCAAATGATGGTGGCCATCAAGTTGCCGCCAAACGCCGGACGCGTCTGCTGCAGCAGACCCGTCTCCGTATCCATCGAAAGCACGGTGCAATCGGCCGTAAGGCCCGTCTGCAAACGTACGGCGACACCAGGTGCCAGCTCGCGACCAAAGGCGGTCGCGCCGTAGAGGATGGCCTCGGGCTTGCGCTCGGCCACCAAATCGCAAATCAGACGGGCATAGGTCTCTGCGTCGTTTTGACACAGACGCTCGTCGCGACAGACCACAACTTCATCCGCACCGGCACAGACCAGATGCTCCAGCTCCTCGAGCGAGCTCTCGGGGCTCATGCCGACCAATGCCACCAAACGGCAGCCGCGGGCATCGGCAAGCTCACGACCCTTACCCATCAGCTCATAGGCAACAGGAGCCACTGTATCGTGCTCGTCAGTCTGCACGAATACCCAGATGTCTCGATATGTATCAAGGTCCGCCGCGCCGGCGGCCTCGTCACGCTCGATCGAGATAGCGTTGACGGGGCAGGCATCGACGCACCCGCCGCACAGAATGCAGCCGTCGGTTACGCGGGCACAGCGGTTGGGACGCTCACCCTCCACCACAATGCCGCCCGAGGCGCAGGCACGGACGCAGCGACCGCAACCGATGCAGGCTTCGCTATCGATATTCAATCCGCTCATCTATGCCATCCCCTCGATAATCTTGGCGAGCTTTTCCGCCTGCTCGGATGCCGTGCCCTCAACGGTCTCGCACGTTTGATCACGGTCGGGCACAAACGAGCGCACGACCTGCGTCGGCGATCCGGCAAGACCGCAACGCGAGGGGTCGGCGTTCACGTCGGCAGCGCTGACCACGCGCACGTCCGCATCCTCGGATGCGCGGATACCGGCAATACTCGGCATACGCAGCTGGCCAATCTCCTTGGCGGTCGTCATCGCGCACGGCATCTCCAGATAGACCGTCTCCTCGCCGGCATCGCATCCGTGAACGAGCGCCAGCGAACCGCACGTCGTGAAGCCCGCGCTCTGAACGCAGCTTACATCGGTCACGCAGGGAATCTCAAAGGCGCCGGCAAGCTCGGGACCAATCTGGGCCGTATCGCCGTCCACCGCCATCTTGCCGCAGATGAGAAGATCGAAGTCCTCATCGAGAGCCTCGATACCGCACTTGAGGGCATAGGTGGTGGCCAGGGTATCGGCACCTGCAAAGGCGCGATCGGTTAGCAGCAGCGCATCGTCGGCACCGCGGGCAATACAGTCACGCAGCAGCGATTCGGTCGCGGGAATACCCATCGACACCACCGTCACGCGCACATCCATGCCAAAGCCGATAAAGTCATCTTTAAGTGCCAGCGCGCACTCCAGAGCACTCGCGTCAAAGGGATTAATGACCGCCTGATTGCCATCGCGCACGATGGTGTTGGTCTTGGGGTCCATCTTGACTTCGGTGCTACCCGGCACCGCCTTGACGCACACCACCATATGGAAATCACTCATGATTACGCGCCCCCTTTCTGAACGAGTTCATCCAAGAGCTTCTCCGTAAACAGATTGCCGCGACCCAGCTGCCCGGCAGGATCGAGCTGGAGTTTGAGCTGCGCCGACTCGACCATAGCCTCGTGACCGTACATCGTCTCCAGAAAGCCCGCCTTGATCTTGCCGACGCCGTGCTCGGCGGAGACGGCGCCGCCCATAGCCGTGACTTCGGAGGCCCACTGGGCAAAGAGCTCTCCGCCGCGGCGGTAGTCCCGCGCATCGCGCGGCAGGATGTTCACATGCAGATGGTTGTTACCAATGTGCCCCCAGGCGGCAGACTCGAGCCCGCTTTCGGCCAACGTGCGGCGATAGAGCGCGATGACGTCGGCCAGGCGCGCATTGGGCACCGACATGTCCGAGCCCAGCTTGGTGATAGTGGGGTCCGTGCGGCGGCGTTCATCGATAAGCATGTTGACGCTCTCGGGTACTGCATGGCGGAAGAATCGCTGGCACTCGCGATCGACCTCGGTGCGCGCGACCCAGGTCGCATCATCGCTGCCGCCCGAGAGCTCCAATACCCACCCCAGGTGATACAGTTCCTCGGTCGCCTGTTTCTCGTCATCGCAGTCGAGCTCCACGTAGACGCAGACCTCGGCCTCTTTGTCGAGCACCGGCAGCGAAGAAAACGCCGTCGACTGCTCACGCTGGCAGCGCAGGATATCCAAAGCCCCAGCATCGAAATACTCGATGGCGGCCGCGTGGGACAGGACGGGGCGCACGGAATCGGTGAAGGACACGGCCTTGTCTTCGCTATCGAAAAAGCAGCTCACACCCCAAACGACCGCAGGCGCCGCCTGCAGGGCAATCTCGAGCTCCGTGATAACGCCGAGCGTGCCGCAGGCGCCGATAAAGAGGTCGATGGCATCCATGTCGTCCGCAACAAAATAGCCCGAAGCATTTTTGGTCTCGGGCATGGTGTAGGTGGGAAGATCAAGCTCGACCGCACGGCCTTCCGCCGTCACGAGTGATAGGTGGCGGCCCCGGGCAAAAACCTCGCCACGGTGAAGCTCGAGCAGGTCGCCATCGGTCAGCGCGACATGAAGACCCGTGATGTGGGGGCGCATAGGACCGTAAGCGTAGCTACGGGCGCCAGAGGCGTTGCATGCCGCCATACCGCCCAAGCAGGCAGATGCCTCGGTGGGATCGGTGGGGAAGAATTGCTCGGGGGCATTCTGAAACTCCTCGTAAGCCTTAAGCGATGCCTGGTCCCAGCCTGCGGTCGGGAGCACCTTCTTGCCCAGCTGCTTGCGCAACTCGGACAGCACAACGCCCGGTTCCACGCGCAGCAGAAAACGGCCCTGCTCATCGCGACGAAGACCCAAGTAGCCATTCATGCGGGAAGTGTTGAGGATATGCCCGCCGTGGGGCACGGCGCCGGCGGCAAGACCGGTTCGGGCGCCCTGAACCGTTACCGGAACACGCTCGGCATGGAGCTGCCGCAGGATGGCGCGCGTCTCGTCTTCCGATATTGGAAACGAGATGCTCGAGGCCTCGCCCGACGAACGAGACTCATCGCGACCGTATTCCTCGAACTCATCGGTGAAGGGTTTGATGGTTGCAGACATGCAGAACTCCCCTTTAGCTAACTACAGTGTTTGCAGGGAGATGTTACCGCATCGTTTCGTTGACGTGTTCGAGACCGTCTCCATAATTGAGGATTTTTACGTTAGTGCAATTCGGCGAGCGGCCGCTACATCTCGGCAGGCGATGTTTTTGACACATATCGCTTCGCCGCGAACAATCGCGAAATTGGCCCTCGAAAAATGTTGAAGTATTTTTTTGCCACCTGCTACCTGCGGCGATGCGAATCCGTCAAGCATTTGGTCAGTTTTTGGTCAAGTAGCGGCTGATACGGTCGGCATCGACAGCCAAACCGATAGAAGTTTTGGCCCAGAAGCAGGGAGGTTCCCATGGCATATTACTGGCCCCAGTACGGCATCGCCATCGAAGTCGACGACGATCCCCATCTCCTGCCTTTCGACGAAGAGGCATTCCCCGATACGACGGTCTACCACGTTACCACCGATGTGATCTGCGACCCCGAGTCGTTCTCGGCGCTCGCCCACCACATCGCGCATATCCACGGCATCGAGCTCCCTCCCGACTTCGAAGAACTCGTCTACTCGCGCCGTCTGATGCTTCACATGCTCTTTGGAGCGAACCCGTCCACCTTTGCGCGCATCTATACCGCCAAGGATGCCGCATGAGCGCGAAGAAGCCGCCCCACTTTGCAGGCCTGGGGCATCGCAGGAAGCTCATCGTTGCCTGCTTGGCCATCGTCTGTGCCCTTGTCGCCGTAGGACTATACGTTTGGCAGTCGCAGCCCGTACCCGAGGCGGGCGCTTCGGTTACGACGGCGGAGGGCAAAACGCGTCAGGAAATCCAAGATGAGCTCGACGCCATCGTCCGCGACAACATGATGACGATTTCGGTCGCGCCGGTCGCTCAGCTGCAGGAGGACGGCAAGCTGCGCGTCAACGTGCAAAACGTCCAAGACAATAAATTTCCCCAGCGATTCCGCGTCATCCAAAACGACGAGACCATGTACGAATCCGGTGTGGTCGAGACCGGCAAGACAATCGAGACGTGCCCCGCCGGCGACATCAAAGAAGGCGAGGCGTACATCGAGATCCAGGCACTCGATGCCAAGACCCTCGACAGCCACGGCAATCCGACACGTGTCAAGGTACGGGTTGAGCAAGCCGAGAACTAGCTTTCCGGCCGACGCGGCACCGCACGCAATACACCAGCATTCGTCCAATCATCGCGGGGACGGCCCGCGGCGAATAGAAAGGAACGACCATGGACATCACCAGGAACATGAACGGAGCCAGAGCGCTCGTCGTGGGCGCAGGACTCGCGCTCGCGCTCGCAATGGGCGCCGCCCCGACGCCAGCTATGGCGGCCGGGCGCGTTGGAACCACGAAGGTAATGGTCAGGACCGAGATCGACAACGTTGAGTTCAAAGTTCCGACGGTTATTCCCTTCGTCGCCAAGGCCGACGGCACGCTTCAGGGCCCCTCAGAAGACGCGACCACCATCGACAATCATTCGGCCTACGGCATCCATGTCACCAACATGAAGATCGACGCCATGAACACCTGGACCATTGCTGCCGACGCCAAGGCCGGAACCGCACAGAACTCCATCGACTTTAAGGTCGGCCCCGACGGCGCACTCCAGAAC
>URNJ01000128.1 GCA_900549215.1 uncultured Collinsella sp. | reverse complement strand
AGCGGGAACGGCCGCACGATGAGCGCAGTCGAGCAGCACCGAGCCCATGCGCTCGAGCTCAGCCTTCAGCAGGCCGGCGGCGGAATCGGGACGGGTCGACTTAAACGAATTGGAGCAGACGAGCTCTGCCAGGTGATCGGTATGGTGGGCCGGGGAGCTCACCTGGGGGCGCATCTCGCACAGCTTTACGGCAAACCCGCGATCTGCCAGCTGGATCGCGCACTCCGACCCCGCCAGACCGCCACCGATAACTGTCACCTGATCGAACTGCATCTGCAAACACCTTTCTAATTGACACGTTTTCCATTGTGACCGAAGGGTGTCTGGGCGTGAAGGGCAAACTTGGAGGGCGCATACCTTCCATCCATCATGCGCTCGATAAGGCCCTCGAGTTCAAGCGAACCCAAGAGTTTGAGTACGCCGACAGCATCGAGCGAGACGAGCGCCGCGATGTCGTCGACCTTGAGCGGAGAGGCGATGAGCGCATGCATCACGGTCTGCTGCGTTGGATCAAGGTCGGCAATGCCGGGAGCAATGGGGCGCGAGTAGCGCAGGGTTCCGTAGATGCGTGAGATAGCCATCTCGATAGATTCCTCGTCGACGATGCAGCAGGCACCGTTCGCAATGAGGTAATTCGTGCCACGCGACTCGGGCGATAGGATCGACCCCGGCACGGCAAGAAGTTCGCGCCCCAAATCCATAGCAGCCTCGGCTGTAGAAAACGTCCCAGAAGGCATACCCGCCTCGGATACAAAGAGGGCTTGCGACAGGGCCGCGATCACGCGATTGCGGCGCGGAAAGGCAAACTTGCGCGGACCCATGCCCCACGGAGAGATCGACACGACCGCGCCACCCGTATCAAGCGTGCGCGTAATCAGCCCCGCGCTCGAACGCGGGTAGACCACGTCGGCGCCCGTCCCCAGCACCACAACGTGTTTGCCGCCGGCGTTGACCGCAGCCCAACCCGAGGCCTGGTCACAACCGACCGCACCGCCCGAAACTACCGTCACTCCCGCCTCAACCGCCACCTTCGCCGCAAGCTCTGCCACGGCAAGACCATACGGCGAGGCCTTGCGCGCGCCGATGATGGAGAGCGCGGGCGTCGAAAGCACCTCGGGGTTGCCGCGCACATAAAGCGTCTGGGGTAAATCTGAAAGCTCCAAAACGGTCTCGGGATACAACGCATCACCTGGATGCAGCTCGAAGGTCCCCTCGGCCATCATTGGTCCCTCCTTCCCTGGTACATCGCCGCCTCGAGCACGTGGTCCTGCGTCACCTGCTCGCTCTCGGCGACATCTGCGATCGTACGCGAAATGCGAACCAGGCGCACGATGCCACGCCCTGTGAGATGCGTGCGTTTGGATAGGCCGAGCACACACTTCTCCGCCGCATCATCGAGCTCGAAGGTCGAAACGACGCCGTCAATGGACCGTGTCTCGTCATCCTCGGCCTCGGCATCCGCATCGTCCATGCGGGATTCGCGCCAAGCGCGAAAGGCGCGACCGCGCACAACGTAGTCACGTAACTCGGCCGACGACATACCCTCTGCGCCCTCGATAATCACTTGAGGGTCGGGACGGGTCACATCGATCATCATGTCGATACGGTCGGCCAAAGGACCGCGCAGTTTAGACCGATAGCGCTCGACCATCGCCGCCGAGCAGCGACACGGTACCTCGCGATCGCCCAAAAAGCCGCAGGGGCAGGGATTGCTCGCAGCCAGCAGCTGAAAGCGCGACGGGAAGGTAAAAGCCCCGTCGACGCGTACGATCCTCACGTAGCCGCGCTCGATGGGCTGACGCAGCGTCTGCAGCACGCCAGTGGGAAACTCGGCAAGCTCGTCCAAAAAGAGCACGCCGCCATGAGCAAGGCTGATCTCACCCGGGCGCACCGGGCGCCCGCCGCCGATAAGGCCTGCGGTCGAAATACTGTGGTGGGGACTGCGGAAGGGGCGGTGCCCCGCCAACAAGCCATCAATGTTCTCACCCAAAACCGAATGGATGCACAGTGCCTCCTGCTGATCCTCAACGGAAAGCTCGGGCAGGATGCCGGTCATACGGCGTGCGAGCATCGTCTTGCCCGATCCCGTAAAACAGCATGTCGATAAGTCCCATATGCGCCGCCGCAAGCGCCATGCCGCGTTTAGCGACTTCCTGCCCCAGCACGTCTGCATAGTCGAGCTCGGGCTCAAAGGTCGCCTCGACACCCTCGGAATCCAAGTAGTGCCGTGCGGCATCGCCCATGCCGTGAGCAAGCTGAGACAGATGCGCGATAAAGCCGCAATCCACGCCCGCGAGTGGCACATGCTGGTCGGACCTACCGGCGATAAAAGACAGCCCCATGTCGCGAGCCAATAGCTGAAACGCCACCTCGCCTTTGACAGGAAGCACCGTACCGTCCAAGCCGAGCTCGCCGGCGATAAGGCAGCGATCGAGGTTGTCGCGGGGAATCTGACCATCGGCCGCTAGGACCGCGATGGCGATGGGCAGATCAAAGCCGCTACCGGTCTTGCGAATATCGCCGGGCGCCAGATTGACCGTAATGCCCGAGCGCGGGATCTCGAACCCGGCGGAGCGCATCGCACAGCGAATACGACCACGTGACTCCATCACCTCCATACTCGGGATGCCGAGCATCTGAATGCCCGGAACGCCGCCGGCAAGCGAGACCTCGACCGTGACGTGAATCGCCTCGACGCCGCGGATGCAGGCCGCGTGAACGGCAAACGTCTCGAACGCCATCACGACACCTGCCAATCGAACGCGTTGTACTGATGCTCGATCTCGGCGATATGCCCGCCGCGAATGGTGACACCCACGGCATCGAAGCGGATCGCCTTGAGCGGATAATGCTCCATAAGATAGCAGCTTGCGATGCGGCGGTAGCGGCGTTGCTTTTGGGCGTCCACGGCCTCCTCGGGAAAGACCCGCGTGTTGCAATCCAGTACGACGCGTCTGGTCTTGACCTCGGCCATCACCACGACATCGTCGAGCTCATCGAGCAGCACCAGATCAGCCTCGCCCTCGGTGCAACGATAACCCTGCTCCAGCAAGGTGTAGCCGCGCTCGTTAAAGTAGTCGATGGTGATCAGCTCGCCCAGCATGCCCAGCTCGCGGGGACTGAGTCCCTTGATAAACTCGGGCGTCATCGCCCCGCAGTCGAGCTCGCCGTTTTCCCAACGCTCCTTGAGCTGCTGTGTCTTGCTCTTTTTGCTTGCGGCACTCATGGGGTCTCCTTTCCCGCACACTGCAGTGCCCCGATGATGAGGGCACCTTTCATGCGGGTAAGTACCGGAAGCTAACCAAAAGCTGACCAAATGCCGTCAAAAAACGGGCCGTACGCAACAATGGTGTTGCATACGGCCCGCTACCAGCAGGTTTATAAAACCCCAGAGGTCCCTGTCTCCACAATTGACCTAGAAAAGGCGCTCAGTCTGCAGAAAGTTTCCGCAAAAGCTCACACGATGCAGTGGACAAAGTCCATGTTTTCGAATGGCCTCGATGTGCTCGGGGCTCGCATAGCCCTTCGACTCGGCCAGATGGTACTCGGGATACTCAGCGTCGTACTCGACCATCATCTCGTCACGCGTGACCTTAGCCATGATGGACGCCGCGGCGATGCAGGCGATCTTGGCATCGCCCTTCACCACATCGCGCTCGTTAGGAACGGCGCCCAAGGGGTTGCCATCCATAAGCACGCAATCGGGCTCGAGCCCCGTATCGGCCACGGCGCCCGCAACGGCGGTACGGATAGCACGGGCCATGCCCATCTCATCGATATCCTTCGGCGCGATATGGCAAAAACCGATCGCCGTCGCCACCTCGGCAATCTTCACTGAGAGCAACTCGCGGCGCGCCGGCGTGAGCTTTTTGGAATCGTTGATGCCCCAGACGCGCGGCTCCATAGGAAGGCAGACAGCGCATACCGTCAAAGGACCGGCCACCGATCCGCGACCCACCTCGTCGACACCAACGACCACCCCATCGCCGCCAAGCTCATGCATAAGCTCGTACATGTCATTGACGCGCTCGCGCTCGGCAAGTTCCTTGGCATGGCGCTTAAGAGCACGCTCGCAAGCCTTGATCACCTGCTGGCGCGGGTCCTCGCGATAATGCTCCACGAGGGCGGGGATCTCCTCAAACGTTGCGCTCGCCAGCTCTCCGGCAACCTGCGATGCCGAAACCGAGCTCGTCATATTGGCCATACCAGGCCCTCCTTGCATGCAAATCAGATAAAAAGAAGGGCCACCCGAAGGTGACCCTTGTGTCCAAACGAGTGGACAGACGCTGCGATCTTCTTAGCGCTTCTCGGGGATGCGAGCAGCCTTGCCCACCTTGTCGCGGAGGTAGTACAGCTTGGCGCGACGGACGCGACCATGACGAACGACCTCGAGCTTGGCGATCTTGGGGCTGTGAAGCGGGAAGGTACGCTCAACACCGACACCGAAGGACATCTTGCGGACGGTGAAGGTCTCGCGGGCACCGGCGCCGGCCATGCGGATGACGTCGCCCTGGAAGACCTGGATGCGCTCGCGGTCGCCTTCCTTAATGCGGTAGTGAACCTTGACGTTGTCGGCGACGCGAACCTGAGGAATGTCCTCGCGGATCTGCTGACGCTCGATTGCGCGGATGTAATCCATGTGCAATTCCTTACTCTTCTAGAGGTGCCGTACCACCTTGGCCGGCACGTAGTTGAACAAACGTATTCGAGTATACACGCGCGGGTTTCTGCTGCAAGAACAATTTTTTACGCAGACAAAAAGACAAAACCCGCACATGATAACCGCCCGTCTCACGAATGAGACGGGCGGCATGAAGGGGACTACGCTAGGCGTCTAAACCCAAAACGTTAGGCGGAACGCTTGGCCTCGAGCTTGGCCTGAGCGGCAGCCAGGCGTGCGAGGGGCACGCGGTAGGGCGAGCAGGACACGTAGTCCACGTCGGCCACGTTAAACAGGCCCTTGATGGACTTGGGGTCGCCACCGTGCTCACCGCACACGCCAAAGTGCATGTCGGGATTGGTGGCACGACCCTTCTCGACGGCCATGCGCACGAGCTCCAGTACCGC
>URNJ01000127.1 GCA_900549215.1 uncultured Collinsella sp. | reverse complement strand
CCCGACTGCACCCGCACGTCATGCACCGGCTGCGGGATCTGCCCTACGCTCCACGCCAAGAATGTATTGATGGGTGATCGCGCATGAGTGAGCGCCTGACCGACAACCCCTCGCTCTTTAGACTTCGTGTTCGCTATGGCAAGCGCGATCGCCTTAAGTACCTGGGCCATCTCGAAGTAATCCATACCATTGAGCGCATCGTGCGCCGTGCGGGACTTCCCTATGCCGTCACGCAGGGCTTCTCTCCGCACATGCGCGTGGGCTTTTCTTCGGCGCTACCGGTGGGTACGTCGTCGACCTGCGAGTGGTATGACCTGTTTATGACCGAGTTCGTCGCGCTCGACGAGGCCTTTGAGCGCCTGGCCGCTGCATCGCCTGCCGATCTGGCGCCTATCGAGGCCGCCTACATCGACGTGCGCACGCCGGCGCTGACGGCTCAGCTTACGCGTCTGTCGTACCGCATCGACTTGCATCTGGACCCCGAGGCCCCCGTGAGCGCCGACGAGGTGCGCGCTGCGATCGACACGCTGCGCGCGGGTCATGGCATTGACTATGCGCGCGGCAAAAAGAGTAAGCGTCTTGATCTGGACCATACGCTCGTTGGCTATGAGCTCGCGGCGGGGGAGCGTGAGGACCATCTGGTGCTCATGCTCGACACCCATGCCGACAACGAGGGCTCCATGCGTCCGGAGATTTTGCTTTCTGCTGCTGATGTTTTGTTGCAGGGCTTGACCCCGGGCGTCGATGCACCTATTGTTTCCACCGGTATGCAAGACCTCGTGACCATCTGCTCCTACGATGTCGAGCGTCAGAATCAAGCATGCGAAGACGACGAGGGCCGACTCGTCAGCCCCATACCTGTGCGAACTTGTGGATTTGCTCCACATACTCGTTGACGGGGGTATTATCGCCTGCTACTATATTCGGCTGTTGCACTAACTGATGCATGAAGGGCAAGTAAACATGTACGCAATCGTTAACACGGGCGGCAAGCAGTACAAGGTCGCCACCGACGATGTCATCACCGTCGAGAAGATCGAGGGCAATGAGGGCGACAAGGTCACCCTGCCGGTCATCTTCCTCAACGATGGTAAGAAGATCGTCACCGATCCCGACAAGCTGGCCAAGGCCAAGGTTACCGCTCAGATCGTTGAGCAGTTCAAGGGCGAGAAGCAGCTGGTCTTCAAGTTCCACAAGCGTAAGCGCTATCGTCGTCTGAAGGGTCACCGTCAGCAGCTCACCAAGCTGAAGATCGTGAAGGTCCAGGCTACGTCCCGCGCCAAGAAGGCTGTCAAGGCAGAGGCCGAGGCTGTTGCCGAGGCTCCCGTCGCCGAGTAGATTACACTCGTAACGAAAGAGTAGGTATACACAATGGCACACAAAAAAGGACTCGGTTCCTCCCGTAATGGCCGTGACTCCCGCGGTCAGCGCCTTGGCACGAAGCGTTTCGCCGGCCAGACGGTAACCACGGGCACGATTCTCGTCCGTCAGCACGGCACGCACATCCACCCGGGTGAGAACGTTGGCCGTGGCAAGGACGACACGCTGTTCGCGCTGGTCGACGGTACCGTTGAGTTCCACAAGGGTATCAAGCACAGGGTCAGCGTACGCCCGCTCGCGAACGCGTAATTCACCCTTCATAGAGCACATATGTGGGAGGCACTTGAGTTTTAGGATTCAAGGGTCTCCCTCTTTTTTGTAGGAGGCGATTCTGTTGTCACAGTTCACCGATATCAGCCGCATTAACGTGTGCGGCGGCGACGGCGGTGCCGGATGCATGTCGTTTAGGCGCGAGGCCTTTGTCCCCAAGGGTGGCCCCGATGGCGGCGACGGCGGTCGTGGCGGCAATGTCGTCATCCAGGCCGATGCTCAGCTGTCTTCGCTGATCGACTACCGCTTTAAGCATCACTTCCGCGCCGAGCGCGGAACGCACGGTCAGGGCGCCCGCCGCAACGGCAAGAGCGGCGAGGACCTGATTCTCAAGGTTCCCATGGGCACCGTGGTGCGCGAGCTCGACCCCGAGACGCAGACCCCGATGTTCGAGATTGCCGACTTGGTGCATGATGGCGAGCGCGTTGTCGTGGCCCCTGGTGGCGCCGGTGGTCTGGGCAATACGCACTTTGTGACGTCGGTGCGCCGCGCGCCCGCGTTCGCCCAGCTGGGTGAGCCGGCCGAGGAACACTGGATTGAGCTCGAGATGAAGCTCATGGCCGATGCCGCGCTCGTGGGCTTCCCCTCGGTGGGTAAATCCTCGCTTATCGCGCGCATGAGTGCCGCCCGACCCAAGATCGCCGACTATCCATTTACCACGCTCGTACCCAACCTGGGTATGGTGCGTGCCGGCGAGTACTCCTATGTCGTTGCCGACGTCCCCGGCCTTATCGAGGGCGCGAGCGAGGGCAAGGGCCTGGGTCACCAGTTCCTGCGCCACATTGAGCGTACGGCACTCATCATGCATGTCGTCGATATGACGGGCGGTTTTGAGGATCGCGATCCGGTCGAGGACTACCGCATCATCAACCGCGAGCTCGAGCAATATGGCGCCGAGCTTTCTGAGCGTCCGCAGATCGTTGTCGCCAACAAGTGCGATGCGCCGGGCACGGCTGACAAGATTGCCGACCTCAAACGCGCCGCGCTCGACGATGGACATATGTTCTTTGCCGTGTCTGCTGTGACTGGCGCCGGCCTCAACACGCTGATGCTTGCCGTGGGCGAGCAGGTGGCTAAGCTGCGCGCCGAGTTGGCCGTCTCCGATGAGCCGGTCGATCTGCGTGACGATGAGTGGGAGCGCCGCCGCCTGCAGCGTGAGAAGCGTTTCCGCATTGTTCAGGAAGAGCCCCATGCCTTCCGCGTGGTCGGTCGCGCCATCGAGCGTATGGTCATCCAGACCGACTGGGAAAACGAGGAAGCCGTCATCTACCTGCAGCATAAGTTTGCGCGCATGGGTGTTGACGACGCGCTCG
Organism: uncultured Collinsella sp.; assembly: GCA_900549215.1. GTDB lineage: Bacteria > Actinomycetota > Coriobacteriia > Coriobacteriales > Coriobacteriaceae > Collinsella. Next base: position 2,146 of record URNJ01000127.1, on the reverse strand, counting down.
AGAAGGCCGGCTGCCGTGCGGGCGACGAGGTACGCATTTGCCAGCGCGCCTTTGACTTTGAGGGCGCCGAGGACTTCTCGGAGTACGAGGAGGAGCTTGAGGACGAAGGCGTTGAGGTTATTGATGTAGCGGCCGAGGATGCGGATGTGGTTGATGCCGCCGAGGGCTCCGAAGGCACTACCGAAGTCGACGTTGTTGAGATTCCGGAGGGCGAGTAGGCCATGTCGCTGCGCGGTGGAATCGGATTGCCCGAGCTGCCTATCAAGGATGGGCAGGAGTTTCGGCTTGGCATTATGGGTGGCACCTTCGACCCGATTCATTACGGGCACTTGGTTACTGCTGAACAGGCGCGCGAGTCGCTCGACTTGGACGCCGTGCTCTTTATGCCGGCCGGCTCTCCCGCCTTTAAGCTCGACAAACCGGTGACGCCTGCCGAGGACCGTTATGCCATGACGGTCCTCGCAACTGCTGCGAATCCGGCTTTTTTGGCGAGCCGTTTCGAGATCGACCGTCCAGGCGTGACCTATACGGCCGATACGCTTCATGCCCTTCGCGACTTTTACCCGCCGCAGGTAAAGCTCTACTTTATTACGGGTGCCGATGCGATTATCGATATAGTGACCTGGCACAATGCTGATGAGATTGCCGAACTGGCAACCTTTATTGCTGCGACACGTCCCGGCTTTGACATCGATACTGCTCGCGCGCGGATTAAGGAATCGGGCCTGCCGTTTGACGTGCGGTATATCCAGATTCCGGCGCTGGCGATTAGCTCGACCAACATTCGTAAGCGAGTTGCCCGTGGCATGAGCGTGCGCTATCTTACGAGCGAGTCCGTGCTCGGCTATATTCGCAAACGCGGGCTGTATACCGATCTGGGTCAAGAAGATTTTGAGTGATGGGGGACTACGTTGTCGGTAGAGAATCAGTTTGAGGGCGATGAGCGCGCGCTGCTCAAGCGCATTCAAGAGCTGCTCGATGTGCGTATGAAGGATAAGCGCAAGCGCTACATGCATTCGCTGGGTGTTGCCGAGACCGCACTCCATCTGGCCGAGGTGTATGGCGTCGACCGCTTTGATGCCGCCGCCGCCGGCCTGATTCACGACTGGGACAAGGTACTCTCCGACGACGAGCTGGTCACGCGCGCTCTGCATTATGGCATTAAGATTGCCGGCTCTCCGTCTGCCGCGACGCCGCTTTTACATGGCCCGGTTGCCGCCTATGAGCTTCCGCAGCTATTTCCCGAGCTATCGCCGGCTGTTTTCCAGGCTGTCGACCGTCACACCGTGGGCGCCTGCGACATGACGCCGCTCGATATGGTGGTCTTTGTGGCCGATGCCATCGAGCCCAATCGTCACGGCGATTATGCCCATGCGCTGCGCAAGATGGTGGGGAAGTCCTCGCTCGACGAGTTGTTCTTCTCCTGTTTTGCGCAGGGTCTGGTCTACGTGATCCAGTCCGGGCGCTATCTTTATCCCACGGCTATTACGATTTACAACCATTACGCCCAGCTGCGCTAGCTCGGGTGTGTCTAGAAAGAGGTATTCCATGGCCGACGAGACCATGACCGACGAGCAGATTCTTGAAGGTGTGGAGCACAAGAGCTTCGTCGCCACGTCCGACCGTACCGCCGCCTCGCTGTCCGCGAGCGGTGTCGCCGCCGAGGATGTCGCTCGCGCCGCCGCGCAGGCCGCCTACGACAAGAAGGGCGAGGACGTGCAGGTGCTCGATCTGACAGAGCTCTCCGACGTGTGCGACTTCTTTGTGCTTGCCACCGGTACCAATAACCGTCAGGTCGATTCGATCGTCGACGAGATCGAGGAGAAGGTCGCCGAGGCTTGCGGTGAGCACCCGTTCTCCATCGAGGGCCGCGAGCAGAAGACCTGGATGCTCATGGACTACGGCTCGGTCGTCGTCCACGTCTTCACCCCCGAGGCGCGCGACTTCTATCGTCTCGAGAAGCTCTGGGGCGACGCTCCCCAGCTCCCCCTCAACCTCGTCTAGGACCTTGTTTGGGCCGGGGCTTCTCTTGAACTACCCTTTACCGTTCGCCGGGCAGTTGCACTACCTGCAGCTGCCCGGCTTTCTTTTTGCCCAAAGGCGGTTAATCGTTGAAGCGGGATTGGCGGGCGGAGGCGCCGCTTGC
>URNJ01000126.1 GCA_900549215.1 uncultured Collinsella sp. | reverse complement strand
TGGCCGAGCTGCTCGATACGTTTGGCGTTGAGCTTCCCGAGCCCAAGGTCGAGCTGCCGCTGGGTCTGCTGGGCGTTGCCGCCGGTCTGGTTGCCTATACGGGCGACGACGTGGACGAGGCTGCTGCCAAGATTCTCGAGGCCCGCGCCGAGGCCCGTGCCGCCAAGAACTGGGATCTGGCCGACGCCATCCGCGACCAGCTCAAGGACCTGGGCCTCACCATTGAGGATACGGCCGCGGGCACTCGTATCAAATCTCTCTAATCCCCGCGGGTTTCCCAAGCACCCGACCTTGCCGTTCAAACCGTCGCTCGCGTACTCAAGTACGCGTCGTTCCTCTTTCACGGCAATCTCGGGCACTTGGAAAACCCGTACCGACCGCTTGAGCTATTCGCCTTAAGCGGTCGCTTCTTTTGTCCTGTTTGAAAAGTATTTAAAGGAGGCCGCTTTATGGCCGACAATCGCAAGCGTGCATCGCGTGGAGGCAAGCAGACTGCTTCTGGCTCGCGTCCGATTCGCCGCAACGACCGCGCTGCCGCTCCCAAGGGCCAGCGCGATCGCACCCAGGCCGCACGTCCGCAGCGCGATCGCAACCGCGACGCTGTCCAGGCTCCCAAGGGCGAGTTTATCGAAGGTCGTCGTGCAGCCGCCGAGGCGCTGCGCACTGGTTTTCCCATCAAGTGCGCGCTCATTGCCGAGGGCGGGGAGCGCGATGCCGCCTTGTCGCGCCTGGTCGACGACCTCAACGCCGTGGGTGTCCGCATTAAGTATGTGCCGCGCGCGCAGCTCGACGCACTGTCGAGCCACGGCGCTCACCAGGGCATCGCGCTCGAGGTTGGCAACTTCCCCTATGCCGATGCCGCCGATATTCTCGACCGCGCAGGCGAGGGCCCGGCACTTGTCGTGGTGCTCGACCACGTGACTGACGACGGCAACTTTGGCGCCATCGTGCGCTCCGCCGAGGTTGTGGGCGCGGCGGGCGTCGTCATTGCCAATAAGCGTGCCGCCGGCGTGACCGTGGGCAGCTATAAGACCTCAGCCGGTGCCGTCATGCATCTGCCTATCGCGCAGGTTCCCAATATCGCCCGTGCGCTCGACGATTTTAAGGCCGCTGGTTTTTGGGTGGGCGGTGCTTCCGAGCACGCCGAAGGCAGTTGCTGGGATGCTCCTTTCGAGGGCCGCGTGGCGCTCGTCATGGGCTCCGAGGGCGACGGCATCTCGCGTCTGGTGCTCGAGAAATGCGACTTTTTGACCAAGCTTCCCCAGCGCGGTATGACCGAGAGCCTCAATGTTGCCCAGGCGACCACGGCGCTGTGCTTTGAGTGGCTGCGCCGCAACGCCGGCGAGCTGATGGGGGAGGAGTAGCGCATGTCCAAAAAGAACCGTGCCAAGTCCAAGGCCAAGCGCTTTGGCGAGGGCTCGGCCAAGCCGATTGTTTCGGCCGCGACCTATGGCGTGGGCGGCAATGCGTTTGCGCAGGCTATCGCCGACCCAGTCTCGACGGTGCACTCCAACAAGCCCGAGCTGCTGGTGGTCGACGGTTACAACGTGATCCACTGCACGCCGCGCTACGAAAAGCTCGTGTACGACCATTCCGACGATCCGTATTCCAGCGACGTTCACGATATGGCGCGCACGGCGCTCATTAATGACGTAGCTGCGTTTGCCCAGGGCCGCTACGAGGCCGTGATCGTATTTGACGGCGCGGGCAATATCTCCAGCGAGCGCCCCAACCTACCGGCCCGCGGTGTGCGCATTGAGTTTTCGCCGACGGGTGTTTCGGCCGATACCGTGGTGCAGAAGCTCTGCATCGAGGCGCGCGAGGAAGGCCGCGCGTGTTCTGTAGTGTCGAGCGACGGCACGATCCAGGCCGTCGTCATGGGCAAGGGCGTTACGCGCATCTCGAGCCGTATGCTGGTGGACGAGATCAAACAGATCGACAACGACGTGCACGAGGCCGAGGAAGCTCCACAAATCAAGATGACTCTGGGCAGTCGCCTGAGCCCCGATGCCCTGGCCAAGCTCAAGGCCCTGCGCGGGAGGTAGGGAAGTTGGCGGGGCAATGCTGCCTCGCTAACTCCATTCAGCGATGTCGATCATTCTTTCGAGGCGCCACGTTAGCGCCTCTTTTAGATATGGCAGCCTTGCCGTGAGCGCGTCGTTTCTGGAAAGAATCTCGATTGCCTCGTCAACGAAGCCTTCGAGTTTGTCGCAGTCAAACCAGCCCATGTCCTCGACGAGCAACATTTGTTTGGCGGGGCTTGAATGAAATTGTGCGCTGGTAAAACTGTGCTCTCCCGCCCTAAGCTCCTCTAGTGATATGTTGCACCAGAGCGATGAGCCCGAATCGAAGATGGGGGCAGGTCTGCAAGCTTGCGTGTTTACGTTTCGCACGAGGCCGAAGTTGCGCCAATGACGATCGTAGTTGGCAATGATGTCGTCACATACGATCATGCGGTCAAGGGCATCCTTGACGCCTGTCACCCCGAGCTCCTCGCAGTTTGCTACATATCGCTCGTAGTCGGTTAGCCGTTCATCTGCGTTTGCGTGCTGGTTTACATAGAACGCAGGGACATACTCTTCTTCATCAGTTAAGAAGACATCGCATGTGCTCAGGGCGGAAGTGCCCGTGCCCTCGAGCGAGTAAGGCACATAATCGCAGGCGTTTAGGATGCGACGGTGGAGCGCGGTCGCCACCAGCTCGTTATAAGGTTCCTGGTCCAGGTGCGCTCCTGCCTTATGCAGAATTCGACGTTCGCCCTCGCACGTCCAGTACTTTTGAAGATTGCCGTCCGAGGTGTTATCGGGCTTTGCGGCAGCCGCTTTTCCCTCTGGGGCAAAGGGTGCAATGGACAGCGAGACGTCATCAAAGGCGTTATTGAAGAAGTTGATATCCTCCCAGGTGAGACCGGAACCTTGGGGCCTAATCCAATACTGGTCGGATAAGGAGAGGCCGAGATTTCGCTGGACGAGTTCATCGGGAACATCGACTGCGGCTTCTGCGAGCAGGGAGGCTAGCCCAATGCGTGCGAGCGGGATACCGCGGCCGCGCCACCAGATGCGGAAGGAGTCGAGCGATATGGGGCTATTAGGGCCAAATACTCCAATAGGGGCGTGGGCGTAATCGATGTCGGCGCCGATGTGGATAAAGTCTTTTCGCGATGTGCTGTAGACCAGCTGAGCGACTTCGTGCGTGCGGTTCATGAGGGTGAACGCGATCTCGCTCTTACCGTGGCCGCGGCGGGGACGTCCCCCCGTTTTGGTCACGGAGCGGAGTCGCGTGTCGACGCTGTCTTTGTCGATGAGCCATACACCAGAAGCCTTGCGGGCCTCAAGTGCTCCGTTTTTTATGAGCTCCTGCACCCTGCGCGGAGTGATGCCGAGCAGCTCGGCGGCTTCTTTGGTAGTAAGCATCGCGAAACCCTTCGCCAGAACGAATAGTTTTATATATAGCAATTGTAATTAAAACTATTCGTTCTGGCGAATGGTTTTAAGATTGAGGGCGCACTGACAGAAATGAACGGGCCTGGTACGCGTTGTTGCTGGATTTTGCATATTTGTATAACGCCGTGCGGCCTGTTGCGCCCCGTCCGCAATTCCTTTATTCTTAACTCGCTTCGCGTGAAAGCGCCAAGTGTGCCAGTGTGGCGCAACGGTAGCGCAACTGATTTGTAATCAGTGGGTTGCAGGTTCGATTCCTGTCACTGGCTCCATGAGAGTTTCGGGCTCTGTTCCCTTGTGGGACAGGGCCCGTTTCTATTTATGTCGATAAGTCAGCGTGTTTGGCGCCAACCAAGCTTCAGGTTTGTCTCGATCCGTAACACGAGTGGGCTGAAGACCCTCCTTATAGTTACAGATCGAAACATTGCCAAGGGAAGGCCGATAACATCTCGATCCGTAACACGAAGAGGCTGAAAACCGTTCTTACTGTTACAGAATGAGACGTAAGCGGGGGTTTCTGCGAAACATCTCGATCTGTAACAGATAGGGGAGGAATAACCCTCTTACTGTTACAGGTCGAGACATAGGGCGGGGCGAGGTTGGTCATCGTCATCGAGCGTGGATTATCGGACACACGAGCGTGGAAAATCTTCCGCCTAGTGAATGAGCGTGGATAATCTGCCACTTTGGATTCGATGGCACGGCAAAGTGGGAGATTATCCACGCTCGATTTCAAACGGAAGAAAATCCACGCTCGATTTTGCCTGGGAAGAGCAATCTTCTGTCTGGGCAGCCCCGATCTCGACCTATATATAGGTGCAAATAAGCTGGTATCGAAGTTCGATACTGAAGGTGTACTCCACTACAGCAAAGTGTTACCTTGGGAAACGTCACCTCAGTATCCAAAACCACTGTCCTTCATATCCAAACTCAATAAAACCGCAGGTCACGGCTATATAGATACGCCCGGCACCGTGTATCTAGAGGTTTTCGTTGACAGCCCCCAAGGTGGCATCGTATTATCTTCTTCGTTCGCGGGGGCGGCGGTCCAAAAGACCAAAGGACCTGCGGATACTTGAACGATTGGGAGTTTGCCCGAGTGGTTAATGGGGACGGGCTGTAAACCCGTTGGCTCTGCCTACATAGGTTCGAATCCTATAGCTCCCACCCGTCAAGTGCCTGTATAGCTCAGTCGGTAGAGCACTTCGTTGGTAACGAAGAGGTCACCAGTTCAAGTCTGGTTGCAGGCTCCATCCGGCGGTGTAGCTCAGTTGGTTAGAGCACACGGTTCATACCCGTGGCGTCACTGGTTCGAATCCAGTCACCGCTACCATAGGTAACACGGTGGCTTCTCAATAGTATGTTGAGAGGCCACTATGGTATAAAGGCAAAGTCCCGTCCGGGGACGACCTGTTTAGAGGAGGGCTTTATGGCCAAAGAGAAGTTTGAGCGCACTAAGCCGCATGTTAACATCGGCACCATTGGTCACGTCGACCACGGCAAGACCACGCTGACCGCTGCCATCACCAAGGTTCTCTCCGAGACCGAGGGCTGCAAGGCTGACTTCACTGCGTTCGAGAACATCGACAAGGCTCCCGAGGAGCGCGAGCGCGGCATTACGATCTCCGTCTCCCACGTTGAGTACGAGACCGCTGCCCGTCACTACGCTCACGTTGACTGCCCGGGCCACGCTGACTACGTCAAGAACATGATCTCCGGCGCTGCTCAGATGGACG
>URNJ01000125.1 GCA_900549215.1 uncultured Collinsella sp. | reverse complement strand
CGGGTGCCCTACCGGGAGTAGCCCCGACGGTTGACAAAACTATAGGAACACCCAACGACTACGTAGCATGAGAGTGGATAATCTCCCGGTATGAGCCCATATTCATGCTCAAGGTGGGAGATTATCCACTCTCGTTTCGTTTGTTGATTTCGATGCCTACATTTGTAGGAACAGTTCGTGGAGGCGGGTGTCTTCGTCGAGTTCGGGGTGGAAGGTTACGCCGAGCTGGTTGCCCTGACGGGCGGCGACAATACGACCGTCGACTTTCGCTAAGGCCTTGGCGTCGCCGTGGACCTCGACGATGCGGGGCGCGCGGATAAACGTCAGCGGCACTTCACCGTCGATGCCGGCTATTTGCCCCTTGGTTCGAAAGCTGCCGAGCTGCCTGCCGTAGGCATTGCGCTCAACGAGCACATCCATGGTTGCCAGGCGCGGTGTCCCCTTATCGTCGTGGGCGGCAAGGTCGCGCGCCAGCAGAATCAAGCCGGCGCAGGTGCCAAGGACGGGCATGCCTTCAGCGATACGGGCACGAAGCTCCTCGAGCATGCCCAACTCATCAAGCAGCTTCCCTTGAACGGTAGACTCGCCGCCGGGAAGTACCAGACGGTCAAAGTCCTGCTTCAAATCGGCCGCCTGCCTCAGCTCAATACAACGTGCGCCCAGCTCGGATAGTCTTGCCTCGTGCTCGGCAAAAGCACCTTGGACCGCCAGCACGGCGACCGTTTGGTCTGCATAATCGCTCATGTGCGATCCTTTCTGCTGGACTAGCGCCCGCGCTCTTCCATGATAATCTCGATCTCGTCGGCGTTGATGCCCACCATGGCCTCGCCCAGGTCCTCCGAAAGCTCGGCGATGAGCTTGGCATCGGTGAAGTTTGCCACGGCCTTGACGATGGCGGCGGCGCGCTTGGCGGGGTCGCCGCTCTTAAAGATGCCCGAGCCGACAAAGACGCCCTCGGCACCCAGCTGCATCATCAGCGCGGCGTCGGCGGGGGTCGCTACGCCGCCAGCGGCAAAGTTCACGACGGGAAGCTTGCCCGTGGCATGGACCTCGCGCACCAGCTCGACCGGAACCTGCAGTTGCTTGGCTGCCTCAAAGAGCTCGTCGTCGCGCAGGGCAACTACGTCGCGGATCTGCTTTTGGATTTTGCGCATGTGACGCACGGCCTGAACGACGTCGCCCGTACCCGGCTCACCCTTGGTGCGAATCATCGTGGCGCCTTCGGCAACACGGCGCAGCGCCTCGCCCAGATCACGGGCGCCGCAGACAAACGGCACGTCAAACTGGGTCTTGTCGATATGATAGACGTCGTCGGCGGGGGAGAGAACCTCGGACTCATCGATGTAGTCGATCTCGATGGCCTGAAGGACCTGCGCCTCGACGATGTGACCGATGCGGCACTTGGCCATAACAGGGATGGAGACGGCCTCTTGGATGCCCTTGATCATCTTGGGGTCGCTCATGCGCGAGACGCCGCCTGCGGCGCGGATGTCGGCCGGAATGCGCTCGAGTGCCATGACGGCGCAGGCGCCCGCCTCCTCGGCGATGCGTGCCTGCTCGGGCGTGGTGACGTCCATGATGACGCCGCCCTTGAGCATCTGCGCGAGTTCGCGATTGAGTTTGACGCGATCGGCCTTGCTGGTCTGTTCTGCCATGGTTGCTCCCTTGGTTGGCATGTGCATTGCTTGACGGAACATCCTATCGGGGAGCTGGGTATGGCAAAATACTCAGTTTTCGAGATAATAATAAGGTCAGCCTAATACCAGATTGAACAGCTCGATAAGGTCAGGTGGCAAACTCATGCTTGACTACAATTTGGAAAAACGCGGCGAAGCATCGCTTTATGAGTATGTTTACCAGCAAATTCGAGATGATATTGTTGTTGGACGTATTGCGGCGGGGGAGCATCTTCCGTCTAAGCGCGCCTTTGCCAGTCATCTGGGAATCAGTGTCATTACCATCGAGAATGCATATAGCCAGTTACTTGCCGAGGGCTATATTTGCTCAATGCCGCGTCGTGGCTACTACGCTTGCAAGCTTCCGGATGCACCGGTTTTGCCTTTGGCTTCGCAGGGCATCGACCGAGATACCGTCTCTGTGGGCCTCAGCGCGCATGATGTCAACGGACAGGTCGAGCTGTTCGATGCACTTTCTCCTTCCGCTTTGGAGGCGGCGCGGCTTTGGCAAAGCGCACTACGGGCGACGTTGGCATCCGAAGATGAGCGCGAAATCTTTTCGCCCGCACCGGCGCAGGGCACCGCTCGGCTGCGACGCGCAATTGCTCACCATCTGCGTGGGACAAGGGGCATGAATGTCGACCCCAACAACATTGTTATCGGTGCAGGCGCCCAGCTGCTCGATACCATGTTGGTTCAGTTGCTTGGCGCTGACAAGGTGTATGCCGTTGAGGACCCGGGCTATTTGCGTCTGACGCGCATCTATCAGGCTATGGGCTGCCAAGTACGACATATCCCGTTGGATGACGACGGCGTGGACCTGAGCGCTCTGCAGAAAACTGGAACCGATGTCCTTCACCTTATGCCGTCCCATCAGTATCCCACCGGTCTTGTGACGAGCATTGCGCGTCGCTATGCGCTGCTGAGCTGGGCCGCCGAGCGACCAGGTCGGTACCTCATCGAAGATGACTTTGATTGTGAGTTTCGCCTTGCCGGCAAGCCAATTCCCGCGCTCGCGTCGATCGATGCCTCCCAGTCGGTTATCTACACCAACACGTTTTCGAAGAGCCTGTCATCGGCGTTGCGTCTAGCGTACATGGTGCTGCCCGATGAGCTAATGGAGCGGTTTAGGCGCAACCTTGGTTTTTACGCCTCGTCGGTGAGCTCTGTTGACCAGGTCGCTTTGGCTCGTTTGCTGGAATCGGGTGATTACGAGCGACATGTGAACCGCGTGCGCGTTCGTGCTCGCGAGGCGCGTGATGGCCTGGCGGCGCTTGTACGGAAGGCATTTCCGGCAGGGGAAGTCTCGATCGAACACGCAGACGCGGGCCTTTACTGCACCGTGGTTGCGGAGCGTGGAACGGGCGGAAGCACTTTTGCACGGGCCCTCACGCGCTCGAGCATCCCTTTTATCGATATCGGTGACTGTTTTTGGTGTGCCGATGGCGCATCTGCCCCTGAAAACTCAACTCATATTCTTGTCCAGTATGACGATCTGAGTCCAAAAGTACTAACTACCTTGGAATTGCAGCTAATGGGGGGCACTCTGCAATCTAAGTGAGTAGACTTTTAGCACTTTGGCGACCAGGCAGTTTTGTAACAAGCTATCTACCTGCGGTTTTGAAAAGCAGGAAGACCGGCCTGCTCGGAATGTTCAAAAAAGTCTACTCACTTGCCGCGTAAAGCTTCTGCATGAGAAAAAAATGGGGTTTTCAACAGGGCTTCGTCCAGCTCTCGGCAAGCTTTTGGCCAGTTGGGGAGGGCTGTTGAAAACTTAGCAGTCCGTTCGGTGCCATTTTTGGTGCGTTCGCGCCAATGCGTGACTGACTGGGTTGAAATTCGTGTTTTCCTGTGCCTATGAAGGATCTACTTTGTGACATATCGGCTTTTAGGTACTGGCGTTTGCCCCCTCAGGTTCGCGCTTTGTGTCCGCCGCTTCCACGGCCGGAAGAAGACCGGCAGCGATATGATCTCGCCCGTAACCCGACTGCTGCGGTTGCGCTCGGCTTTCCGTTGTATACATTGGTTCGGTCGAGAAACAAGCGGACTTGTCCTACCAGCATTAGGCAGCGGCTGTTCCTTGGTGAGCCCCCCAGGGAATCCGTGCTGGAAACGGAGCATGGATTTTTGATTACGTCTCCTCTACTGACGGCATTCATCATGTCGCGGCATCTGACGGATCTTCAGCTTCTTTTTGTGTTGGCGGAGATGTGCGGCCTGTTTGCGGTGTGCGCTCTGCCAGCGGCACTTGAGGCGGAGCTTTCGCGTGCAATTGATTCGGGCGCGATTTCGACAACGTTCGGTTGGGTGCGCTGCCCGTCCGAGGACGGCACCGCCTCAAATTTATGGCGTCGAGACGCTTTGGTTTTAGGCAGAGACCTTGACCGTTTTTGTTCAGATGTTTGCGGGATGCGTTACGGCAATAGATTTATGGCGGTATCGCAACTCGTTCCATTGGGTGCCGCGTCGCCTTTTGAGGTCGAGGCGTATTTGTTGCTTGGACTGCCGCAAGCCCTGGGAGGCGAAGGGTTTTGCGGCATAGAGCTCAATGTCGAAGTGACGTTAAGCACAAGTGCTCGAGCGATTGTGGGAAAGTCCCGTGTATATATCGACCTACTTCTTTCTTCGCCGGACGGTAGGCGACAGGTGGCCATTGAATGTCAGGGAAAGGCCTCGCACGGACGCGCAGGGGATGGCTTGCGTGACGCTGACCGCATGACGGCCCTTCAGGCCATGGGCTACGATGTGCTTCTCCTTACACACAGACAGATATCGGATGAGGATAGATTCCGCGCGATCGTTAAGGCCGTATGCAGGATGCTCGATGCTGAATATCGTGATAAAAGCTCGGATGAGCAAAGGGCTGAGGCATTACTCCGGTCTGAACTATTCATTGACTGGACAAAATTGGGAGTAATCGACGGAAAGATGCCCGCTAGACACAAAATGGCTCGATCGTGGACGGCTGCGGTTCTAAGTGAGTAGGCTTTTAGCACTTTGGCGACCAGGCCGTTTTGAAACAAGTCATTTACCTGCGGCTTTATAAAGCAATATGGATGGCGTGCTCGGCAAGTTCCAAAAAGTCTACTCACTTAGTTTTTGACGAGAAACCTATGCCGAAGATAGCTCTATTTCAGGGCGTTAACGAGTCCTCGAGACACAAAAAGGCCCGAACCAATACGGTCCGGGCCTCATCGAGCTAGAGGTTATGTCTCAAGCGGTTGGCTTAGCCAAAGTAGCGCTTGAGCAGGCCGGCGAAAGCCTTGCCGTGGCGGGCCTCGTCGCGAGCCATCTCGTGCACGGTGTCGTGGATGGCATCGAGGCCGGCGGCCTTGGCACGCTTGGCAAGATCGGTCTTGCCGGCGGTGGCGCCGTTCTCGGCCTCAACGCGCATCTCGAGGTTCTTCTTGGTGGAGTCGGTCACGACCTCGCCCAGGAGCTCGGCGAACTTGGCGGCGTGCTCGGCCTCCTCGTGGGCAGCCTTCTCCCAGTACAGGCCGATCTCGGGATAGCCCTCGCGATGAGCGACACGAGCCATGGCCAGGTA
>URNJ01000124.1 GCA_900549215.1 uncultured Collinsella sp. | reverse complement strand
CAGCATGATGAGCGCGCCCGGGTTCAGGCTGGTAAAGTCGGCGCCCGAGAGCAGCAGCATGCCGCAGGTGACGATGGCGGTGCCGACGAGCACCTTGCGCTCGGGGGCGCGGCGCAGCAGGGCAGCGTTGGCAAACGGCACGATCACGACCGTCAGGCTCTGTAAAAAGCCGGCAGTGGAGGCGGAGGTGAGGCTGGAGCCCAGGCACATGCAGGTGAGCTCGGTTGCCATGATGGCGCCAATGATGGCGGCGCGGACCATAAGGTCGCGGTTGATGCGGAAAGCGCGCTTGTGGAAGAGCAGCAGGCAGGCCACAAAGGCGATGATGCAGCGTAGCGCGACGATGCTCGTGGCGTTCATGCTGTCCATGCCGATCTTCATGAGGGGATACGAAAAGCCCCATGCGACGGGAACGGAAAATGAGAGCGCGATTGCTTTTTTGCGATCCATGGGACTCCTTTTGTTACAGAACGGTTTCGTACAAAGGATTCTGCTCCCATATGTGGATGTAGTAAAGCGAATGTATCTTCAGTATGATTAAGAAATGCTAATGTTGGCAGAAAAAGCCCTGGCAAAACGTTTTACGGCTGCATTGATGTGGAGGCGCGATGGCATCGCGGTATCAGATTGTTTGTATGGTGGTCGATCGCGGCAGTCTCAAGGGCGCGGCTGACGAGTTGGGCTATACGCAAAGTGCGGTGAGCCAGGCCGTCAAAGCGCTCGAGCGCGAGCTGGGCACCACGCTTATCGAGCGCGGTAAGCAGGGCGTTTCGCTTACGCGCGACGGTAAACAATATTTGCCGTACCTGCGCCAGATCGTGACGGCCGAGGCCGAGCTCGAGGGTAAGCGTCAGGAGCTGCTGGGGCTTTCGTCGACCGATATTCGTATCGCGACGTTTACCAACGTGAGTCGAACCGTGTTGCCGCGTGTGATCCGCGACTTTGGGGCGCTGCACCCGGGCGTGCGCTTTACCCTTAAGCAGGGCGATTACACGCGCAACGCTCAATGGGTGCACGATGGCGTGGTTGATTTTTGTTTTACGGCACGCGGATTTACCGCTGGTCTCGAGAAGCGCGTGGTCTATCACGACGAGTTGGTAGCATTGTTGCCGGCCGCGCATCCGCTGGCGGCAAAGGAAAAGGTGACACTCGCCGACCTGGCGTCCGAGCCGTTTGTGCTGCTGGATGAGGGCGAACAGAGCCTGGTGCTCGATGCATTTGCGGCGCATGGGCTGTCGCCGCACGTGACGAGCGAGGTCACCGACGACTACACCATTATGGCGATGGTGGAGGAGGGCCTAGGAGTGAGCATGCTCTACCGTCGTACTGTGGAGGGCATGCGAGCCGATATTTGTGTGCGGCCCATCGTGCATGCTCCCTCGCGCGACGTAGTGGCGGCCTGGCGCAGCTGGGATACCATGCCCATCGCCACGAGGCGCTTTATCGACTATATGAGCTCGCATATTGTCAATTAATGACTGGCGTGGCGTTGAGTGCGGTGTTTAGCGGGCTGTCGCTTTGGCTTGGGTGGCGCGATAGGTGCGTGCCGGGTGGCAAAGTAGTACCGCAACGACCATAAAGAACGCCGTGGTGCCCAGGCTGATGGGGTAGACCATCATGATGTTCGCAAAGGTGCGGAAGTGCGGGAACACGCAGAACACCCAATAGAAGCGGATGCCGCAAACACAGATCATGGTGATGAGGGCGGGCGTGAGCGAGATACCAAAGCCGCGCAGGTAGCCTGACATGTTTTCGTAGAACATGCTAAAGGCGTACGCCGGGAAGATCGAGCACACGCGGATATAGCCGATCGAGACGATGTTGGGATCGCTGTTGAACAGCGATAGGATCTCGCGCCCCAGGCCGACAATAACGATAATCGTGGTGAGTGCAACGATGCCGCCTTCGACCAGGCAGACCTTGAGCGTCTTGGTGCAGCGGTCGATCTGGCGGGCGCCGTGGTTTTGTCCCACAAAGGTGGTGCAGGCCTGACTAAAGCTGTTGAGCAGGTTGTAGCATACGTACTCCAAGCTCATAGCGGCGCTCGATGCCGCCATGACCTCGGTGCCCAGGCTGTTGATGGCAGACTGGATGATGATGTTGGCGACGGCAAAGACGGCGCTTTGGATGCCGGCGGGCAGGCCGATTTTGACGATGCGCTTGAGGGCGACGGGGTCGATAGCTAGGTCGCGCGGGGTGACGCGGACGACGGAGTCGGTCTTGAGCAGGCGGATAAAGAGCGTAGCGGCGCTGACGGTGTAGGCGATGGCGGTGGCGATGGCGACGCCCGCGACGCCCCAGTGGAGTACGGGGACAAAGATGAGGTCCAGGCCAATGTTGAGGACGGTGGACACGGCAAGCGCCTGCAGCGGCATGCGGGTGATGCCGACGGAGCGGAAGATCGCGGCCTCAAAGTTGTAAAGCAAGATCGAGGGCATGCTGAGCAAAAAGACGCGCAGGTAGAGCGAGGCGAGTGGCATGGTTTCGGCGGGAACGTTGAGCGCGGCGAGCATGGGCTCGGCAAAGATCTCGCCCAGGGCGATGACGACAAAGCCCACGAGCGCCATTAAAATCGAGGTATGGACAGCGCGTTTGACCATGTTCTGATCGTTGCGGCCGATAGCGTTGGCGATGACCACGTTGGAGCCAAGCGACATGCCAATAAACAGGTTGAGCATAAGACTGGTAAGCGGAACATTGGAGCCGACCGCCGCCATGGCGAGGGTTCCCTGGTCGCCCGAGAAGTTACCGATGATGACCGTGGCGATGAGGTTCGACAGCTGCTCCAAGATGCTCGTGGCGGCCACGGGGAAGGCGAACAGGGGAATATTGCGCCACAGCGAGCCGGTGGTCATGTCAATGTGCTTAGATACGGTGTCAGCCATACGCTCTCAATCTCTAACATGCTCTTTCGTGCTTATTTGCGCAGATGATGATACTCCTAATCGACTAGTCGTTGGGGACGTTCTTAAACGACTAGTCATTCAAGAACGTCCCCAATGACTAGGTGGGGAAGGCGTGCGACAATGGTGGGCGTTGTGTTGTTCGCGCTAAGGAGTTGCCATGTTGTTGTGTCCCGTTTGCCATGAGCCGTTGGTGGACGACGAGCGCGGTGCTGCATGCGCGGGCGGACACCGGTTTGACCGTGCGCGCGAGGGCTATCTGTATCTGCTGCGCTCGTCCAAGAGCGGTGACTCCATGGGTGATCCCAAGTCGCAGGCGCGCAGCCGTCGTGACTTTCTGAACCGCGGATACTATGCGCCGTTGCGCGATGCGATGGTCGAGCTGGTACGCGAGCGGGCGACTGGGCGCGCTGCGTCTGCGAACGGCCCCATGACGCTGCTCGACATTTGCTGTGGCGAGGGCTATTACACGAGCGCCATGGGTGCGGTGCCGGGCGTGGACGCTTACGGGTTCGACCTGGGCAAAGAGATGGTGCGCCTGGCCGCCAAACGCGGCGATGCGACCTACTTCGTGGCCAACATGAAGGATATCCCCGTGCCCGATGGCGCCTTCGATATGGTGACCGAGCTCTTTGCTCCCTTTAATGAGCGCGAGTTTGCCCGCGTGCTGGCACCGGAGGGTTCGCTCTACACCGTGGTGCCGGGTGCCCGCCATCTGTTTGGGCTCAAGGAGGTACTCTACGACACGCCGTACCTTAACGACGAGAAGCTGCCGAAGACCACCGAGCTCGAGTTGGTCGGAACGCAGCGGGTGTCTGCGAATATTACGCTTCAGACCCAGGCGGACATCGAGGCGGTGTTCCAGATGACGCCGTACTACTACCGCACGCGCCCCGCCGACAAAGAGCGCCTGGCAAACCTCGATACCCTTCAGACTGACATCGACTTCATCATCGCCGAGTACCGCCACAGCTAACAACCTGCCAAAAAGGGACAGGTTTATTTTGGTAGGTTTTATCTGGGCAAACGTAAAGGGCCGACCGCGGAGATGCGCGATCGGCCCTTTTTAGTTGCTTGACTGCAGAGGTTATGAGAAGCGAGCGCTTACAGGCGGTCCTTGTTCTCGGCCTTAACGGCGTGTGCCTGCTGGACGAAGAACAGGTCGTACACCACGATGACAAAGGCGCCAAAGTTGATGGCGTCGCCGCCAAACGCGGGAAGCGTGAGCACCGCTTGGGCAAGCGTGGCGACCGCGGCAACAATACCGAGCTTAAACGCGCCGTCCACCTGCGAAGGCTTGTTGGCGCCCTTGATACCGGCGACGCCTGCGGCAAGGTCGACGAGACCCTTGGCGATAAGCACGACCGCTGCGAGCGTGGCGTACGAACCGTACGTGGAATCGAGACCGCCCGTGGCGATACCGACGCCGGCGGTGACGAGGCTGGCGATGCCCAAAACAAAGTAGATGAGAGCAAGGATTTTGAGAGTCTTGCGAGTGAAGCTCATGGCTGGTCCTTTCGATACGAGTACGCCAACTTGGCGCACCCAATGTACTGCACATATGGTGAAGCACATTGTAGTTCAACGGGGCGATGCATGCGTTTGAAAGCGTCTCTTGCCTGTGCGGTCCAACCTTTCAAAAAGGAAAGCTGGGCGTAAGCCAAATCGATGGCAGCGTATGCGCGGCGCTGCGATGATGGGGCCATGGTAAGAGCTAGACCGAAGGAGGGACCATGATGTACGGAGCAGAGCAGGTACGTGAGGCGCGGTCGTTGGGAAGGCGCATGAGTGATTCCGTGATCGCTACTGTGTGCACGGGATTGATGGCGGTGCTTTGTATTGCGATGCTGTGGGCCATGTCGCATGTGGGACAATAGCGGACGGTTGGGTGCCGACACAAACGGCGCTCACGTATTCGTTTTGCTTGCTAAGGAGTACCCATGGGCGTCGTCGATCCCTTTTCTGTTGCTCGGTCCGCGGGGCTTGAGCTGATCGGGAAGTCCGAGGGCCTCACGCTCACCGACGGCACGATGGAGCTGCGTGCCGATTTTGGCCGCATGCTTCCACGGCTCAAGCAGAGCCGTCTGCAGCAAGAACTGCTGGTAAAGGCTGCGCGCGCAAAAGGTATCGAGCGCCCATGGGCGATTGATGCAACGGCAGGCTTTGGCGAGGATTCGCTGCTGCTGGCGGCCGCGGGCTTTACGGTCGATCTGTATGAGCAGGACTGCGTGATTGCGGCGCTCCTTCAGGATGCCTTGGATCGCGCGGCAGATGATCCGGCGCTTGCGGCTGGCCGGGGGGCACCTTGGTCCAAGGCGCGCGCACTGAG
>URNJ01000123.1 GCA_900549215.1 uncultured Collinsella sp. | reverse complement strand
TCCTGCGTATGGGCGGCATGACGTCGCATCTGGGTCGTGCGGCGCCACGCGTCGGATTTGGGTTGGGGCTAATTGTGCGCTTTGCCCTGATTGGCCACGGCGTCGATCTTGGCGGCGATGGTCGCCGGATCGCCGATGTAGCGCTTGTCGAGGACATTGAAATCGGTATCGAAGGTGTAGACGAGCGGCACTCCGGTGGGGATGTTGACCTTGAGGATCTCCTCGGGCGTGAGGTGCTCGAGCTTCATGACGAGTGAGCGCAGGGAGTTGCCGTGCGCGGCGATGAGTACGCGCTTGCCGGCGAGCATCTGGGGGCGAATCTCGTCTTCGAAATAAGGCCAGGCGCGGGCTATCGTGTCCTTGAGGCACTCGGTATAGGGCAGCTGATCGGGCGCGACGTCGCGGTATTGCTCCTGGGTGTGGGGGTCGCGACTGTCGCCCGGCTCGAGCGCCGGCGGGCAGACATCGAAGGAACGGCGCCAGATGAGCACCTGCTCGTCGCCGTGCTCCGCCGCGGCATCGGCCTTGTTGAGACCCTGCAACGCGCCATAGTGGCGCTCGTTGAGCTTCCAGGATTTGATGACGGGCAGCCACTCGCGATCCATCTGGCCGAGCACGATGTCGAGGGTGTGGATCGCGCGCTTGAGACGCGAAGTGTAGCAGACGTCAAAGTCGAAACCGGCTTCTTTGAGGGCGCGGCCGCCTGCCGCCGCCTCTTCGCGGCCCGTGTCGGTGAGCTCGACATCGGTCCAGCCGGTGAACAGGTTGAGCTTGTTCCACTCGGACTCTCCGTGACGGATAAGGACAAGTTGCATTGTCTGTTGGTCTGTCTGGTGTGCCATAGGGGTCTCCTTGATCTGGCACGGTGTGCGTGCCGTTTGCTTGACGCCGCAAAGGATACCCGTTTTAGGCCAAAAAGTTAACCAGGACTAACAAAATTGTTGTATTTGAATGGGATGGTGAAAGGGGGCTGCCGAAATGTCTCGATCTGTAACAACTAGGGATGGAAATTGGGCCTAGGTGTTACAGATCGAGACAGGAGGAAATGGTCCTATGGAATGTCTCGATCTGTAACAGTTTGCCGCCAAAACCGGCCCTTCGTGTTACAGATCGAGACAAACCAAAACCGTCCCGCAGAAAATCTCAATCTGTAACATCTAGGCGCCAAAATCGGTTCCTCCTGTTACAGATTGAGATGTTTGAAGCGGTGAGCTTACAAGCCGAACTTGGGCGCCTTGTTGCCGCCCTTGAGGTCTGCGGTGTCGAGTCGCATCATGCAAAAGTCTGCGTGGCCCTCGTTTCCAGAATAATTCAAAGGGGTTGGATGCATATGTGCCGGCTGTCCCTGCACTAAAACGTGTGCGTCAGCCTCCAAAGATGTCAAATTTCGACGTGTTTGGAGGCTGATGTACGCGTTTGATAGCAAGACGTTGATGGGTTACGTGCGTTACGCGATTGTTTCGAAACGGGCGGGAAACACAACGATGCCCCGATGCTCCTACTATGCCTATTCAACTGACTGTCTAAATATCTAGGGGAGGATCGCGATGCAGGCAGATTCCGCTCAGCAGCAGGGCCTTTATCGCCCCGAATTCGACCACGATGCATGTGGCATCGGCGCGCTTGCCGATATCAACGGTGAGCGCCATCACCAGATTCTGGACGATGCGCTGTCCATTCTGGTCAACTTGGAGCACCGCGGCGGCACGGGACTCGAGAAGAACACCGGCGACGGCGCCGGCATCCTGTTCCAGGTTCCGCATCACTTTTTTCGAAAAGAGGCCCAAAAGTGCGGCCAGATTCTGCCGGCAGAGGGCGACTATGGCGTGGCCATGCTGTTCTTCCCGCAGGACGACAAGGGCGTAGAGGATGCCCGCCGCGTGTTTGAGGAGGGCTGCGCCGAGGCCGGCGTGCCGCTGCTCTTTTGGCGTGAGGTGCCGGTCAATCCGCACGACCTGGGTGAGACGGCGCGTGCCTGCATGCCCACTATCCTGCAGGCCTTCCTGGGCCGTCCGGACGACACGCCGGCGGGTGACGCCTTCGAGCGTCGCCTGTACGTGTGCCGCCGCACCATCGAGAAGAAGGCCGACGCCGAGTTTGCCCTGCGAGACAAGATCTTCTACGTGTGCTCCATGAGCTCGCGCACCATCGTGTACAAGGGCATGCTGGTCGCCACACAGATGCGCCGCTTCTTCATAGACCTCAACGACGCCGCCGTCAAGACGGCGGTGGCGCTCGTCCACTCGCGCTACTCCACCAACACCACGCCCAGTTGGGAGCGCGCGCATCCCAACCGCTTTATCATCCACAACGGCGAGATCAACACCCTCAAGGGCAACGTCAACTGGATTCGCGCCCGCGAACCCAACCTGTACAGCCCCGTGTTACAGCACGATCTTGAGCGCGTGATGCCCATCATCAACCGCGAGGGTTCCGACTCGGCGATTTTGGACAACGTGCTCGAGTTTTTGGTCATGAACGGCCGTCCGCTTACGCGCGCTGCGTCCATGCTGCTGCCTGAGCCGTGGGACCACAACGATAGTCTGAGCGAGGAGCGCCGCGCCTACGACGCCTACCAGTCCATGCTCATGGAGCCGTGGGACGGTCCGGCGGCCATCGCCTTTACCGATGGCCGTACCCTGGGCGCCGCCCTCGACCGTAACGGCCTGCGTCCCGCCCGCTATTATGTGACGCGCGACGGTCGCTTTATGCTGGCGAGCGAGGTGGGCACCATCGAGGTGAGCCCCGAGAACATTCTGACGAGCGGTTGCCTGGGACCGGGTCAGATGCTCGAGGTTGATTTTGCCCGCGGCCGCGTGATCTACAATGACGAGCTGCGCGCCCGTTACGCCAAGGAAAAGCCCTACCGCGACTGGATTGCCGAGGAGACGCTGACCGTCGCCGCGCTCGATGAGCCCGTTTCGGCAACGTCCGCCGAGGACGCCGAGGTGCCCGCCGCCGTGCGTATGGCCAAGCTCGGCTACCACTGGGATGACGTCGACGAGGTCGTGCGTCCCATGGCCCAGCAGGGCAAGGCCCCGCTCGCCTCGATGGGTATCGATGCGCCGCTGGCCTGCCTGTCCAAGAAGACGCGTTCGTTCTTTGACTACTTCTATCAGCTGTTCGCCCAGGTCACGAACCCGCCGATCGACGCCCTGCGCGAGCATATGGTCACTTCGACCACGCTCTACCTGGGCAACCACGGCAACCTGCTCGAGGATTCCCGCACGGCCTGTCAGCTGGTGCGCTTGGAGCGCCCGTTGCTCAACGAGGAAGAGTTCGAACATATCTGTGCCATCGACCGCGTGGGCTTTAAGACCCGCCGGTTCCGTGCCGTGTACCGCCGCGACGCGGGTGAGGGCGCGCTGCAGGCTGCGCTCAAGCAGCTTGCCGAAGACGTCGAGGCTGCGGTTCGCGATGGCGTGAACATCGTGGTGCTGAGCGACCGTGCCGCTGCGGGCGAGGTGCCCGTGCCGTCGCTGCTCGCCGTGGGCTGCGTGCACAACCACCTGATCCGTGCCGGCGTGCGCACCTTTGCCGATATCGTGGTGGAGTGCGGCGATGCCGTGTCTCCGCACGACTTTGCGGCACTGGTGGGCTACTCCGCGAGCGGCATCTATCCGTACAACGCACATGCCTGCATCTGCGATCTGGCGGCACACGGCGACCTGGACGTGACGGCCGAGCAGGGCATCGCCAACTACAACAAGGCTGCGACCGCCGGCATCGTCTCCATCATGTCCAAGATGGGCATCTCCACGGTGCAGAGCTACCATTCGGCGCAGATCTTCGAGGCTGTGGGCTTTACGCCGGAGTTCGTCAACGCGTACTTCGCCGGCACGGTGAGCCGTGTGGGCGGTATGGGTGTCGAGGACGTTGAGCGCGAGCAAAACGAGCGCTACGACGCCGCGCTCGCTATCCTTGAGAGCCCGGCTCCCGATCAGCTGCCCACGCTGGGTCTGACCAAGTGGCGCCCGCTCGGTGGCGAGGATCACCTGATCGACCCTCAGACTGTCTACCTGCTGCAGACCGCCTGCCGTGAGGACAGTTACGACACCTTTAAGGAGTACAGCGCCCGCCTGCACCGCACCGGCCGTGCCGTGCGCCTGCGCGACTTGCTCGACTTTAATGCCAGCGGCCGCACGCCGGTTTCGCTCGACGAGGTCGAGCCCGCGCTCAACATCGTCCGCCGCTTTAACACCGGCGCCATGTCGTACGGCTCCATCAGCAAGGAAGCACACGAGTGCATGGCCATCGCCATGAATCGCCTGCATGGGCGCTCCAACTCGGGCGAGGGCGGCGAGGACCCGCGTCGCGAGACCCCGCTGGCTAACGGTGACTCCAAGAACTCCGCCATCAAGCAGGTGGCAAGTGCGCGCTTTGGCGTGACGAGCCGCTACCTGTGCAGCGCCTTCGAGATTCAGATCAAGATGGCCCAGGGCGCCAAGCCCGGCGAGGGTGGACACCTGCCCGGTAAGAAGGTCTACCCCTGGATCGCCGAGGTCCGTCAGTCCACGCCCGGCATCGGCCTGATCTCGCCTCCGCCGCACCACGACATCTACTCTATCGAAGACCTGGCCGAGCTCATCTTCGACCTTAAGAACGCCAACCCCGGCGCACGCGTGTCGGTCAAGCTGGTCAGCGAGGCCGGCGTCGGTACCATCGCCACCGGTGTGGCCAAGGGTGCTGCCGACAAGATCTTGATCAGCGGTCACAACGGCGGCTCGGGTGCCGCTGCGCGCGACTCTATCTGGCACGCCGGTCTGCCGCTGGAGCTCGGTCTTGCCGAGGCCCAGCAGACGCTGCTGCAAAACGGCCTGCGCTCGCGCGTGGTGCTCGAGGCCGACGGCAAGCTCATGGACGGCACCGATGTTGCCGTCGCCTGCCTGCTGGGTGCCGAGGAGTTTGGCTTTGCGACCATGCCGCTCATCTCGATGGGCTGCCTCATGCAGCGCGACTGCCAGCAGGATACCTGCCCCGCCGGCATCGCTACGCAAAACTGCCGCCTGCGTCGCGGCTTCCGCGGCAAGCCCGAGCACGTTGAGCACTTTATGCTCTTTGTTGCCGAGCAACTGCGCGAGGTCATGGCGAGCCTGGGCTTCCGCACCGTCGACGAGATGGTCGGCCATCCCGAGTGCTTGCGCCAGATTGAGGTCCCGGGCAACCGCAAGGCTAACCTGCTGGATCTGTCGCCCGTGCTGGCAAGCGCGACCTGTGAGTTTGGTGCCCACATCCCGGGTGCCGACGGCCGT
>URNJ01000122.1 GCA_900549215.1 uncultured Collinsella sp. | reverse complement strand
CCCACGCGACCGCGCAGCTGGTGCAGGGCCGCCAAGCCAAAGCGCTCACCGTTCTCGATGACCATGACGGTGGCATTAGGCACGTCGACGCCCACCTCGACCACCGTAGTCGAGACGAGCACGTCAATCTCGCCACGCTTGAAGGCGTCGATCACGCGATCCTTCTCCCCCGCTGGCATGCGGCCGTGAAGGCGCTCGATGGCAAGACCCGGCAACGCCAGACGCAGGCGATCGAGCTCGGTCGCCGTATCGTGCAGCGGCACGGGGACCGTCACGCGGCCCTCGTCGTCGCGGGCGATACCGGGCACGTCTTCCAGCTCATCGGCCGAGTCACTCGGCTCCACGAGCGGGCAAATCACGTAGGCCTGCTGCCCCTTCTCGTGCGCCTCGCGAATGGCGCCATAGGCGAGGTCACGACTCGACTCGGTGAGCACGCGTGTCGTCACGCCAGCGCCAGGGACTGGGCGATGGCGGATGATACTCGTGTCCAGATCGCCGTAGACCGAAAGCGCCAGCGTACGCGGGATGGGCGTTGCCGTCATAACGAGCAGATCGGCACCGGGGCCCTTCGCGCGTAGGGCGTTGCGCTGGCCAACGCCAAAGCGGTGCTGCTCGTCGATGACAACAAGCGACAGATGCTTGAACGTGACATTGTCCGAAAGCACCGCGTGGGTGCCAAAGAGGACATCGAGCTCGCCGGACTGCAGCTGCTCATGGATACGCTCGCGCTCGGCCGCCGGCGTGGCACCCGTCAGAAGCGCCCAGGACATGCCAGCCTGCGAGAGCAGAGGGCCGGTCTTATCGGCATATTGGCGCGCCAGCACGCCCGTGGGCGCCATGACACAGGCCTGGGTGCCGCTATCGGCCGCAACCGCCAGCGCGCCGTTGTCATAACGCTGTACCGCATCCTCGCCGTAGTCGCCCGCGCAGGCGGCAACGGCCGTCTTACCGGTACCGACATCGCCCAGCAGCAGGCGGTTCATCACGCGCCCGCCATCGCACATGTCATGCAGGATGTCTTGGAATGCGGCCTCCTGCTCGTCGCTCAGCGAAAACGGAAGGGCCTGTTTAAGCGCGCCCAGATGCTCGCCCGCGGTGTGGGCATAAGGCACCACATCGACCAGGCCGCCGTCGTTGCGCAAGCGCAGCGCGAGTTGCAAGTAGAGGCACTCCTCGTAGGCAAGCCGTGCGCGCGCGATGTCGCGCTCAGCCATGCTCGAGGGAAAGTGGATCGATCGAAGCGCACGAGCATTGCTCATCAGGCGACGCTTAACGCGTAAGCGTGCCGGAATAGGATCAAAGGGATTGCCGACGACCTCGAGCGCGCCGCTTACGATGCGGCGCATCCACGCCTGGCTCACGCCGTCACTTACGTAGTGAACCGGCAGGATGGTGCCTGCGGCGCGCCCGTCCTCGAGCTTTTCAAAGTGCGGCGAGGCCATCTGCTTAAAACCGTAGGCAAACTCGACCTTGCCCATCACGGCTAGGCGGTCGCCCTGCTTAAGCTGCTGGGCAATCCAGGGCTGGCGGAAAAAGGCGACCTGCAGCACGCCCGTCTCGTCAACAAGTGAGACCTCGGTCACCTGCATGCGCGGGCGCGGCTGCTTTTGGACGATACGGTCGACCGTGGCGATGATGGTGCACACGGTACCGATGGGCGCCATCTCAATAGACCACGAACGGGTAAAGTCGAGGTATCGATGAGGGATATGGAGAAGGAGGTCCCCCACCGTCCGAATTCCCAGACGGTGAAGGGCCTCCTCACGTTTACCCGAAACATATTTGAGTCGCGCGATATCCTCGTCGAGCGCATTGCTCTGGGCAAAGCGCTCCGAGACGCGCGGCACGGAGCACAGCTCGGACATGGGCAGTTGCCTACTCGATCGAGAAGATCACGGGATAGAGTGGCTGCTCACCACGATGGGCGTCGATCTCCAGATCGGGCTGAGCCTCCTCGATAGCGTCGACGATCTCCTGGAAGGCCTCATCGGACAGCTCCTCGCCGGCCAGAATCGTCAGCGCGTCACCCTCCTCTTCCTCCTGCATGCGGTTGATGCAATCGAGCGTAACCTGCTTCACATCGGAGCCGACTACGTCGATGGAGCCGGCGATGATACCCATGACGTCACCGGAGTGAATCGGAGAGCCGTCAGAGGCACTGGAGTCGCGCACGGCACGGGTGACCTCGCCATCGCGGACCTCGCTGATGGCGTCGACCATAGCGGCGACGGCATCAGCGAGCTCGGAATCGGGCAGGACCGCGAACAGCGCGGAGAAGGCCTGCGGAACGGTCTTGGTGGGAACGACGGCGACCTTCTTGTCCGTGCAGGCAGAAGCGGCAGCCTCAGCGGCCATGCGGATGTTGCCGTTGTTGGGCAGAATGATAACCGAGGTCGCGTTGACCTGGTCAACGGCGCCCAACAGGTCTGCAGTCGAGGGGTTCATGGTCTGACCACCCGACACGATCACGTCGACACCGAGGGACTTGAGGATGTCGGCCTCGCCGGAACCGGCGGCAACGGCGACAAAGCCCAGCGCCTTGGCGGGCTCGGCGGCCTTTTCCTGGTCCTCGTGAATCTTGGCGGTACGGTCGTGGGCCTCCATCTCCATGTTGTGGATAAAGACCTCGTAGATCTGACCAAGCTGCAGCATGTGCTCGAGCACCAGGTTAGGAGTGTTGGAGTGCACGTGGATCTTGTAGTCGGGATAGGCGCCAACGAGCAGCTCACAGTCGCCCATGGAGCCCAGGAACTTAAGGCACTCATCCTCGTCAAAGGGAGCGTCGGCCTTAAAGAGGAACTCGTTGCAGTAGCGGAACTCCGAGCCCTCCCAATCGTCGTTGGCCTCGATCTCAACGCGACCAAGGGCCGCGTCGCGGGCAGAGCCAGCGGAATCAAACGTAGCGGAGAAATCCTCGACAACGGTGCTGCGGCCAAGCGCGGCGGCAACAAAGTTCTCAAGGAAAATAGCAAAGCCGAAGGCGCCGGAGTCAACCACGCCGTTCTCCTTCAGAACGGGCAGCAGGTCGGGCGTGCGGGCGACGGACTGATATGCCTCGACGACGATGGCGTCGAGCACGTCCTCGGCCGAGAACTTCTTCTTCTCGCACTCATCAGCCTTGGTCGAGACATCGCGCAGCACCGTGAGGATCGTGCCCTCGATGGGCTTACGGACAGCCTGGAAGGCAACCTTGACGGCGCGACGAAAGGCGAAGGCAATGTTGGCGGACGTAATGGGCTCGTCGGCAGAGACAAGGCCCTCGGCCAAGCCACGCAGAATCTGCGAGGTGATGACGCCGGAGTTACCGCGGGCGCCCATGAGGGATCCGTGGGTGATGGCACCGGCGATGGCCTCCATGTCGGCGTCAGCGGGAAGCGCAGAGAGCTCCTTGGTCACCGAGGCGAGCGTGAGCGACATGTTGGTGCCGGTGTCGCCGTCGGGTACGGGGAAGACGTTAAGCTTGTTGATCTCCTCGGCCTTGTCAGAAACGGCAGCCGCAGCGATCGGAAAACAGGTGCGAATGGTCTTTGCAATCATGGGTGTTTGAATCTCCGTTTTCGGATGCTAGTTCAGACGGCTCTTGAGCGCGTCGATATGGATGCCGATCTTAAGGCTGGCGGGATCGATCTGGGCGATCTCCTGCAGGGTGAAGGAAACGGAGCTCGAAAGATTGTGGCAGACGGACTTCATGTTGACGCCGTTCTCGAGCACGACGTGCAAATCGACCGTAAGGCCGTTCTCGTCGGCGGAGACAAGCACGCCCTTGCGGAGGCGCTGGCCGGCAAGCAGGCGCACGCTCTCGGCGCCCTGGAGCTGCTCGGCCATACCGACGACGCCGTAGCACGTCATCGCGGCATAACCGGCAATATCGGCAATTACGTCGTTCGAGACGCTCAGGCTGCCGTTAATGGTCTCAGACACAAGAATCTCCTTTTCTGGTGCTCGCGGCACCATGTCGTGGGAGCAATCATTGGAATATTCTACAACGAACACGCCATGTTACGGTTGTGGGCCAAGGGATTACATCCTCGACACGAAATGTTGATACGGTAACGTTCGCAACAGGCGATCGCGGCATGAAAAAAACCCGCCGCATAAGCGACGGGTTTTACAACCTGGCTCCCCGGGTAGGACTCGAACCTACAACAGCGCGGTTAACAGCCGCGTGCTCTACCATTGAGCTACCGAGGAATAGGTGCGTGCTCTCAAGCAACGAAGTTTATTATACGGACGAATCAGCTCAGGGCAAGAACTTTTTTAAGAAATTTTCTCGCCATGATCCCTTGGGGACGGCCTAACTGCCGGCACCGGCAACGGAAACGCCGATGTTTTGACAATGCCAGCGAGCGGGCACCAGAGCGAACAAATTGGCATGAAAAGAGGACGGCATAGACCTTCTGGTCATGCCGTCCTCTTTGAATGACAAGTTGTCGCTCTGGTGCCCGCGCAGCGTCGACCAGTTACGGCGTTTGCTAAAACGCCGTAACTACTAAGACTCGATGTAGTCTTTGAGCTTGCTCGAGCGGCTCGGGTGGCGGAGCTTGGCCAGGGTCTTGGACTCGATCTGGCGGATGCGCTCGCGCGTGACGCCAAACTCGCGGCCGACTTCCTCGAGCGTACGGGGATGTCCGTCGACAAGGCCAAAGCGTAACTCGATAACCTTGCGCTCACGATCGGCAAGCGAATCGAGCACCTGGGTGAGCTGCTCCTGCAGCATGGAGAAGCTGGCCGCATCGGGCGGAACGATAGCCTGGGAGTCCTCAATGAAGTCGCCCAGCTGGGAATCCTCTTCCTCGCCGATGGGGGTCTCGAGCGACACGGGCTCCTGCGAGATCTTCTGGATCTCGCGGACACGGTCGGCGCTCATGTCCATCTCGGCACCGATCTCCTCGGGGGTCGGGTCGCGACCCAGGTCCTGAAGGAGCTGGCGCTGCACACGGACGAGCTTGTTGATGGTCTCGACCATGTGCACGGGAATACGGATGGTACGGGCCTGGTCGGCGATAGCGCGCGTAATAGCCTGACGGATCCACCACGTGGCGTACGTGGAGAACTTAAAGCCCTTCTGGTAGTCGAACTTCTCGACGGCGCGGATCAGACCGAGGTTGCCCTCCTGGATCAGGTCCAGGAACAGCATGCCGCGACCGACATAGCGCTTGGCGATGGAGACGACCAGACGCAGGTTTGCACTGATGAGCGCCTGCTTGGCTTCGAGGCCCACGTTCTCAATGCGCGTAAGACGACGCATCTCGG
>URNJ01000121.1 GCA_900549215.1 uncultured Collinsella sp. | reverse complement strand
CCCGCGACCGCAACATAGCAACTTGGTTGAGCGATGCGCCGCAGCCGGTACGTGACACTACGAACCAGCTGCTCGAGCGCATCGCCCTTTTGCGTGCCGAGCAGACTATCTACCCGGCACAAGACGACATCCTCAATGCCCTCGCCTACACGCCGGCCGACAAGGTCAAAGTTGTCATCTTGGGTCAAGACCCCTATCACGGACCCAACCAGGCTATGGGGCTGTCGTTCTCGGTCCCCGCGACGCAAACCAAGCTGCCGCCGAGCCTGCGCAACATCTATAAGGAGCTCAAAGCCGATCTGGGCTGCCCCATTCCCGCCACGGGAGACTTAACACCATGGGCACAACAGGGCGTCCTGCTTCTCAACACCACGCTCACCGTGCGCGAGCATGCCGCGAACTCGCACGCCAAACTGGGCTGGAGCACCCTGACCGACTACGTTATCGAACGCTGCTGCCAGCTGCCCCAGCCGGTCGTCTTTTTGGCATGGGGCCGCTTTGCCCAGCAGATGGTCGAAGGCAAGCTCGTCGCAACTGGCGCGGGCAAGGCGACCGACAAGTTCTGCCTGGCCTCCACGCACCCCTCGCCGCTTTCGGCCAACCGTGCCACGGCAGAACTCCCCGCCTTTATGGGGTCGCGTCCCTTCTCCGCTGCCAATCGGCTACTCGAACAGCACGGCTCGACCCCCGTCAACTGGACTTGCCTCGGCTAAAAATCGATACATCAAAAACGCGCCCGACGGCTTCCCATCGGGCGCGTTTCCTATTCGGGCCAAATAAATTGCGTGCGGCCAGCCTCGCCGCCATCGATCAGCAGGCTCTGCCCGGTCATAAACCGGTTGGTCACGCCCACAAAGTAGATCCACTCGGCGATCTCTTGGGCGGTGGCCCAGCGTTTAAGCGGCGTGAGCTCCATAATCTGGTTCCACAGACACTCGTCTTCCATCACGCAACGGTTGAGCGGCGTGATAACGCCGCCCGGGTCCACACTGTTGGCGATGGCCTGCGGTGCCAGGCGGTTTGCAAGGTTCTTGGTGTAGGCGATAACGCCGCCCTTGCTGGCGGCATAGGCGGGAAACTCCGATCCCGTATGCCCGCTCGCCGACCCCACATTGACCACGGATCTAATAGCCGGCGCCGGCTTGGCGGCAAGCCCCTCCCCCACAAAGGCGTAGCGCTCGGTCACGTTGATGGTGCCGCACAAGTTGGTAGCGATGTCGTCGGCCGAACCCTGCGCACCGGCAACGTTCACGATTACCTGGGGTTCAAGGTCGCCTGGAAACGAGCCCGGCTCGCGGACATCAACGATCAGATGGCGGTAGCGCTCGTGTTCGATCGCCGCCGACAGCAGATCAAAGCCCACGACCTCGTGGCCCTCGTCCAAAAAACGCTGCACGCACGCGGCTCCGATACCGCCCGAAGCGCCCGTGATCAAAACCCGCATACTTGCTCCTTAGGCGGTTGCGTGGCGCTCGAGGTACTCGGAGCCCACATTCTCGCGCTCCCAGCCGCGCACGACCTTGTAGCCCACGGGGCTCAGGAAGACCTCGCACAGTAGCTCGGCGACGGCACCCGTCAACGAGCACATAAGGACCTGCACCCAGGTCCAGCCAAAGAACGTGTGGCTCACCACAATGGCAAAGACCAGGTTGTCGATAAACTGGCCAACACCCGTGGACACATAGGAGCGGAAGGCAAAGCTCGCAAAGTTATTCTTTTTGAGCATACGGCCGAGCGACTGGTTGAGCGTGGAGTTAACCACGGCAGAAACGAGCATTGCCAGCGAAGAGCCCAGCACCACGTACCAGGTGCCGCCGATGGTGGCGTTAAGGGCGTTGTTGACCTCGATCATGCCCGTGTCGTAGTAGGCACCCCACATGCCGGG
Source organism: uncultured Collinsella sp. (assembly GCA_900549215.1). GTDB lineage: Bacteria > Actinomycetota > Coriobacteriia > Coriobacteriales > Coriobacteriaceae > Collinsella. The sequence goes on along the minus strand of URNJ01000121.1, from coordinate 3,431 downwards.
CGTGAGCGAGCATGCCCAAAAGCACAGGCTCACGGCAAGGTTGACCGCCAGTGCGAGGATAGAGATTTTGATGGATGCCTTGGCGCCAAAGCGCTTGCAGATCATGTCCTGGCACAAAAACGAAACCCAGCTCACCACAAAGCCGCAGTCGAGTGCCAGATACGGCAGGCTGATAAGCTCTTTGTTGGCCAGCAGGTTCATCATGATGACGCTCACGAAAAACAGCGAAACCGTTGCCGCGGGAATGCTCCGCAACAGGACCTTGTAGTCCTCCATGACCTTCTTGATCATTATGTACTCCTTTGGTTTTAGGTTTAACGAGCAGGATATCGGACCCGAACTGCTCGGACGCCCCGGTCTTGAGACGACGGTGGGTATGATAGCCGCTCACACGGCATCAGGCAAGCAAACGGCGCGGCAGCCCCGCAAGGCTGCCGCACTGGTGCGTTAAAAGGCTACGTTGCCAAACTCCGACAGGATAAGGTCGGGGTTGTGGTCGGTTGCCCAATCCACGTTCCACGGGCTCGTGAACAGCAGCAGCTTACCGCCGCGCATGTCCTCGACGCGCAGCGTGTCGCGCGTGAGCGAAAGGCCCGGGATATCGATGGTGTCGGGGTCATTCTGGATCCAGCGGATGTCCGTATAGGGCAGTGGCTGGCGACGAACCTCAACACGGTACTCGGCCTTGAGACGGCGCTCGAGCACCTCAAACTGCAGCACGCCGACCACGCCCACAATGACGCTCTCCATGCCGGCACCCAGTTCGCGGAAGATCTGGATGGCGCCCTCCTGGGCAAGCTCCTCCATACCCTTGACGAACTGCTTGCGCTTGAGCGTGTCGACCTGCGTAATGCGAGCGAACATCTCGGGGGCGAACGTCGGGATCTGCGGATACTGCACGTGGCGCTTGCCGGAGCACACGGTGTCGCCGATGCTAAAGATACCCGGATCGAACAGGCCCACGATATCACCCGCGTATGCCTCGTCCACGATGGCGCGGTCATCGGCCATCATCGACGTGCCCGTAGCGAGCTTAAGCTTGCGGTTGCCCTGCACGTGGAAGGCGTCCATGCCACGCTCGAACTTACCCGAGCAAATGCGCACAAAGGCGATGCGGTCGCGGTGGTTCTTGTCCATATTGGCCTGGATCTTAAACACAAAGCCGCTAAAGTCGTCGCGGCAGGGATCGACCGGTTCGCTGGTGAGCGTATCGGTATAGGCGCGCGGCGTCGGGGCCAGACGCAGGAACTCCTTGAGGAAGGGCTCCACGCCAAAGTTGGTGAGCGCCGAGCCAAAGAACGCCGGGCTCAGCTTGCCGCAGGCCACGGCATCCAAGTCGAGCTCGTCGCCAGCGCCATCGAGCAGCTCGATATCGTCCATCAGGTTCTTATGGTTTTCCTCGCCGATGAGCTCGTCCATGGAAGGATCGCCCAGCTCAGCCTCGACCTCGGCGACCTTCTTGGTGGCGTTGGCGTGGCCGTCGCCCTCAAAGGCGATAACGCGACGGGTCTGACGGTCGAACACGCCGCGGAAGTTGCGACCGCTGCCGATCGGCCAGTTCATAGGATACGTATTGATGCCCAGGACGTTCTCGATCTCTTCCATGAGCTCAAACGGATCGCGAGCCTCGTGGTCGAGCTTGTTCACAAAGGTAAAGATGGGAATGTGGCGCAGTGTACAGACCTTAAAGAGCTTTTTGGTCTGGGCCTCAACGCCCTTGGCGCCGTCGATGACCATGACTGCGGCGTCGGCGGCCATAAGGGTACGGTAGGTATCCTCCGAGAAGTCCTGGTGGCCGGGGGTATCGAGAATGTTGACACAGGCGCCGTTATAGGTGAACTGCAGCACCGAGGAGGTAACGGAGATGCCGCGCTCCTTCTCGATGTCCATCCAGTCCGAGACGGCGTGCTTGGCCGAGCTCTTGCCCTTGACCGAACCGGCGGTCTGGATACTGCCGGTATAGAGCAGCAGCTTCTCGGTAAGTGTGGTCTTACCGGCGTCCGGGTGGCTGATGATCGCGAATGTGCGGCGCGACGAGATTTCATCCGACAGGCTTGCCATGCGGATCCTTTCTTGCATTGAGTGCATTACGTCGTTGTAACCGCACTATTGTAGCCGCGAAATCTCGCTCTAGGGTGCCTATCAGGACAAATTCATCAGTTGGGGCCTGAGTAGCAATCGATGGCGGCACTCCGCAGCAGTTTGTCTCGATCTGTAACATCTAGACGGTTTTTGAACCTCTACCTGTTACAGATTTAGACAAACAGGTGGGCGTCCCAGAAAGATCTCGATCTGTAACATCTAGCCACTCAAAACGGGTCCATCTGTTACAGATTGAGATATAAGGATAGACGGGTGGCCAATGTCTCGATCTGTAACATCTAGCAGCCAAAATCTTCTCCAGTTGTTACAGATTGAGACAACCAGGTGGGGCCCGCCAGTAAAATCTCGATCTGTAACAGGTAGCCGTCCAAATCGGTTCCAGATGTTACAGATTGAGATGAATGAACGGGCGGACAATCCCTACTTACCTCTTGCATAACTGTGCATAGTGTATATATACTGTGCTTACCGGTTATATACACGTGTAGCCCAACAGCTAAGGAGCCGCTGTGGACATCATCCTATCCAATTCGAGCGATAAGCCCATCTACGAGCAGATAGCCTCGCAAGTCAAAGCTCAGATCCTATCGGGCGCACTCGCTGCGGGAGCCAAACTCCCCAGTATCCGTGCGCTTGCCAGCGACCTGAGTGTGAGCGTTATCACCACCAAGCGCGCCTACGCCGACTTGGAGCAGCTCGGGTTTATCTGCACCGTGCAGGGCAAGGGGTGCTTTGTCGCCGAGGGCAACCAAGAACTCTTACGCGAAAGCCAGCTCTGCCATATCGAAGAGCTACTTGCAAAAGCGGCGAGCCAAGCCGAAACCCTGGGCGTCACACGCGGCAAGCTGCACGAAATGCTTGACCTGGTAGCTCCCGAAACCATGCAGTAGCCATCTGCAAGAAAGGCTATACCATGCAAAACTTGTTAGAACTCAAAGGTGTCTCACGCCGCGTGAGCGAACGTTTTTCGCTGCGTGATGTCACGCTCGCCGTGGAGCCCGGCCAGATTGTTGGCTTTGTGGGCGCTAACGGTGCCGGCAAGACAACGACCATTCGCGCCGCGCTCGGGCTTATCAAGCTCGATGCCGGCGAGGTGCGCCTGTTTGGGCAGCGCTGTGGCACCGACGCGCCCGATGAGACACAGCGCTGCCTGCGCTCCCGCGTCGGTCTCGTCCTGGACACATGCCCCTTCCCTTCAACGCTCAAGGTGGGCCAAATCGAGGCACTCGTAGGCCAGGCGTACCCCACGTGGGACCGCAAAACGTTCGCCGGATTCATCGACCGATTTGGCCTCGATCCCAAGACAAAGGTCAAGGACCTCTCCCGCG
>URNJ01000120.1 GCA_900549215.1 uncultured Collinsella sp. | reverse complement strand
TGGGCCTACATCAAGCAGCTGACCCCGGCGGCCGCTCCGCTGTAGCGAGCCCGCGTCGACAAACGACCCCGAGCGGGCGAGCCGCACCCACGGAACGCAAATCCGTCGCGCCCGCGCCCTTACATCACAGCGCGCAGCTCAAACCGATCGCCGTTAATGCGGAACTGGCAGTTGCCGTTCATGCGCTCCACGGCGAGTTTGATGCTTCTGGTGCCAAAGCCGTGGCCCGCATGTCGGGTCACGGGCATGCCGTCGACCATGCGCGGCGCGCGGTCAAACGTATTGGAAACTAACAGCAGCAGCTGGCTGTCCTCTAATCGCAGGTCAAGGTCGACGAATCGCTTTCCTTGGGGTGCGGCACTTGCGGCGGTGATAGCGTTTTCCAAGGCATTTGAGAGCACGCTAAACAGGTCGGCGTCGCCTACGTGGATGGTTTCGGGTACGGCGGCGCGCAGGTTGGCGGTAATGCCGTTTCTATTGATATCCGAGTTAAATGACGAAAGCGCGATGTTTACGGTCTCGTTGGCGCAGAAGCGGCGTACGGCGGTGCGATCGCCGGCTTCGCAGAGTTCATCGATGCGTTTGAGCGCCTCGTCGGTGTGGCCCTCCTCAATTAAAGCGGCCAGGCCGCGTAGGAAGTGGCGCATGTCGTGGCGCAGAATCGACAGCTCGCGCCCAGATTGACGCCAAGCCTCGAGCTCTTTGATGGCGGCGCTGTCGCGGGTTTCGAGCATCCAGCGCTCTCGCTCGGCGGTTTCCTTTTCTTCGTATTCGCGCAGGTAAACGGCAAGAAACATAAGATAGAAGGCACAGAGCGCAAATGCCAAAAATTCAACCGTTATCACCGAGCCCGAGTGGAACAGCGTGGTGTAGACGTTGGTGGCATAGTCAAAGATGTAATAGACGAGCGGGAGGATTAAAAGGATGCCCAGCTCGGTGGTGCTTTTAATCGCCAAGCGCGGACCGATGTCGCCGGCCCAATGCAACAGGACGGCAAAGACGGCGAGTGTGGTCGCGATACGCGCCAGATAGTACGCGATCTGCGAATCGGTTGCGGCAAAGGCGGCGATGCCCATCCAGTTGCTGAACTGACAACTCAGATAGGCGCTGGTAATGCCGAGCACGGCAAGCAGCGGGCTCAGGCGGTAGCGCGCGCACAAATAGATGACGAGCGGCAGATGCACGACGAACGGATATGCTTGACGGGCGAAAAGCTCGCCGCCGACGGCATTGGCGAGGCCAAATGCGCATCCGGTTACGGCACCGACCAGCACCAGTTCAAGCGCATGACGCCGGTTGATCTCGATACCGCACAGCGCCGCCGAGGCAAAGACGCCAAAGAGTAGCGTCGTGGCGTGGTGGATTGCCCAAAGGATCATTTCGACCGAGGAGACCATCAGCGCCTCCCGCCCTCAAAGCGCACCGCAAAGTAGGCGTCTTGGAATCCCTGCTTGCAGCTGCGCGAAAGCGGGATGCACGCGCCCGAGCGCATGACGATGTCCGTGCGGTCAAAGTGATCGATATTGCGCAGGTTGACCTGGTAGCTGCGGTGGCATTTAAAGAAGGTGGCATTTTGCGCCAAACGGTCCTCGACGCTGCGGAACGATTCGAGTGCCTCGATATCGCGTCCGTCGCGCAGGTGGAAGACCACGTGCTTGTTGCGCGCCTCGGCATATTCGATGTCAGACAGGCGCAGGGCGTGGTAGCCAAAGGACGTTTTGATCACGAGCTCATCGGTTGCCGCCGGGCGCATGCTCGAAAGCTCGTCGAGTAACTGCGCCAGGCGTTCGTAAGTCACGGGCTTGAGCAGATAGTCGAAGGCACGGACCTCGTAGGACTCCAGTGCGAACTCGGGCGACGAGGTGAGAAACACCAGGCGCACGGCGGTATCGGCCTGGCGCAATTCGCGCGCGGTGTCCATGCCGTTGACGAGTGGCATGATCATATCGAGCAGAATGATGTCGGCGCGTGATGCGGCATGGCGGGCCAGCAGGTCCTCGCCGCGCGTGACGAGCGCAACATCGACCGCCGTGCCCGTCTCGGTCGACCAACGGTCGATCATCCGGTGCAGTCTATCTAGAAAAGCGACGTCATCGTCGCAGGCAATAATCTTGAGCATTCTGAGCCCCCTTAGTAGTTCGATTTTGCCACATTGGGTGCGGACCGCTCGCGGAGGCGTGTCCCATTTGCGCCCCACGTCGTGCAACTCGCGCCGAGTGGCATTGCGGTGGCGAAAGATGCCTCCTGCGCTATTGAGAGCTCGGCTATCCTCAGCTTGCTAGTTCGAAAATGGACCCGCCGCATGATTGAATCTTTATTCCAACTTTACACCTAGGTTTACAGCTGTCTTGTCAGCTGTAAACCTAGGTGTCATACTAAAGCCCCAAGATTCGCCAAAAGAGAGGGGCCTTGATGGCACAGAGCGCGAACATGGATGCGTCGGAGCTTGCACGCGATATCGCGGCCGGCCTAGCATCGGCAACGACGGCAACGGAGCGTGCGGCGCTGGTGCCCGCAGAGCTCGTCGAGGCCATTCAGCAACTAAAAACCCAACGTGACGCGGTGATCCTGGCACACTACTATGTGGCGCCCGAGGTCCAAGCCGTTGCCGATTACGTCGGCGATAGCTTCTACCTGGCAAAGCTTGCCAAGAGCCTGCCGCAGCAGACGATCGTGCTGTGCGGCGTGGAGTTTATGGGCGAGAGCGCCAAGCTGCTCAACCCCACCAAGACCGTGCTACTGCCCGAGCCGGGCGCGGACTGCCCCATGGCGCACATGGTCAAGCGCGAGACGGTCGACGCCGCCCGCGCCGAGTACGGTGACGACCTTGCCGTGGTCTGCTACGTCAACTCGACGGTCGAGATCAAGAGCTGGAGTGACGTGTGCGTCACCAGCTCCAACGCCGTCAAGATTGTGTCCGAGCTGCCGCAGCAGCATATCCTGTTCATTCCCGACCAAAACCTGGGCCGCTTCGTAGCCGAGCAGGTGCCGCAAAAGCACGTCATCCTCAACAACGGCTACTGCCCGCGCCATCACATCATCACCGTCGAGCAGATCGTCGACGCGACGGAGGCCCACCCCGACGCGCTCGTGCTGGCGCATCCTGAGTGCAAGGCCGACGTCCTGGCCGAGGCCGACTACATCGGCTCCACCGCCGGCATCATCAAGTACGCCGAGGAGTCGGATGCCAGCGAGTTCATTATCGTGACGGTCCGCGGCGTGCTCTACGAGCTCGAGCGCCGCTGCCAGGGCACCGGCAAGAAGTTCTACTTCCCCGCGGTGCAGCCCACCTGCGTCAACATGGATCTCATCACGCTCGAAAAGCTCGTGCGCTGCCTGGAGACGGGTGAGGGCGAGGTGCAGATCGGTGTGTCGGACGAGGCTGCCGACCAGGCCAAACTTACGCTCGACCGCATGCTCGAGTACGCAGCGCGCTAGAACAATGTGGCATGAGGGGCAGTCCCTTATGTCACATTACAAGGGAGAGGATTCCTGTGGAAACCAAACAACACCCCGACATGGAGTGCGACGTCGTCATTGCCGGTTGCGGCGTGGCGGGCCTGTACGCGGCTCTCAATCTGCCGATGAGCACGCGCGTGATCATGCTCTCCAAGGGCGCGGTCGACGAGTGCGATTCGATGCTCGCGCAGGGCGGCATCTGCGTGCTGCCCGAGGGCTCGGACTACGATGCCTTCTTTGAGGACACCATGCACGCCGGCCACTACGAGAACCGCCGCGAGAGCGTCGACATCATGATCCGCTCGAGCCGCTCGGTCATCAACGACCTGCTAGCGATGGGCGTGGATTTTGAGCGCAAGGCCGATGGCAGCCTCGACTTTACCCGCGAGGGCGCACACAGCCGTCCGCGCATTGCCTTCCATGCCGATATCACCGGCAAGGAGATTACGACCAAGCTGCTTCAGGCTGTCCGCAAGCTGGACAACGTGCAGATTTTGGAGCACGTGGCCATGACCGACATCCTGACGGGCGAGCGTGACGGCGCCACGGTGTGCACCGGCGTCGTCGCCGTTCCCGTGGACGAGAACAGTTCGGTTCGTCCTGCCGACGAGCTGGCAAATGCCGCCGAGGGCGTGCATGCCGGCGAGCCGTTTAAGATTCATGCCCGCCATACGCTGTGGGCGACGGGCGGTATCGGCGGCGTATACGACCATTCGACCAACTACCCTCAGCTCACGGGCGATGCCTGCTACATTGCTCAGGAGCATGGCATTAAAATGGAGCATCTGGACTACGTGCAGATCCACCCCACGGGACTGTTCTCGCCGCAGCCGGGCCGCACCTTCCTGATCAGCGAGAGTTGCCGCGGCGAGGGCGCGATTTTGCTCAACGCCGCCGGCGAGCGCTTTACCGACGAGCTCCAGCCGCGCGATGTGGTCGCCGCCGCTATTCGCGAGCAGATGAAGCAGGACGGCACCGAGCACGAGTGGCTGAGCTTTGCCCCCGTCGAGCGCGACGTGGTGACCGGGCACTTTGCCAACATCCGCGCGCGCTGCCTGGAGGACGGCCGCGACATCTTGGACGAGCCCATTCCCGTTACGCCCACGCAGCACTACTTTATGGGCGGCGTGTGGGTCGACAAGGACGGCCGCACCTCGATGCCCGAGCTCTACGCCGCGGGCGAGACGGCTTGCAACGGCGTTCACGGCAAGAACCGCCTGGCTTCCAACAGTCTGCTCGAGTCCTTGGTTTGGGGCCGCCGCGCCGCTTGGCGTATGCGCACCGGCGAGTCGCTTGCCGTGGAGCAGGCGGGCGAGCCCGCGCTCGACGGGCGTCACCGCGCCCTGAGCGCCGATACCCTTGCAATCGATGATTTGGCCCGTGCCGCCGGCGCGCAGGCCGTGGAGGAGTAGACCATGAATCCCATTACCATGAAGCTCGTCGTCGATGATCTGATTCTGCAGGCCCTGCGCGAGGACATTACCTTTGAGGATGTGAGCACGGCGAGCGTGTGCCCCACGGCGCGCCCCGCTACCGTTGAGCTCATCGCCAAGGCAGACGGCATCATCGCCGGCTTGGATGTGTTTGCCCGCACCTTTGAGTTGCTGGATCCGCAGAGCTCGGTGCTGTTTGATGTCGTCGATGGCGACGAGGTGCACGCCGGCGACCATGTGGGCCAGGTGCGCGGCGACGCGCGCGTGCTGCTTTCGGGCGAGCGCGTGGCACTCAACTACCTGCAGCGCATGAGCGGCATCGCTACCTACACGCACAGCATGGCCGCGGCGCTCGAGGGAACCAAGACCGTGCTCGTCGACACGCGCAAGACCACGCCGGGCATGCGCGTGTTTGAGAAGGCGGCGGTTGAGATTGGCGGCGGCAGCAACC
>URNJ01000119.1 GCA_900549215.1 uncultured Collinsella sp. | reverse complement strand
CGGTCTTTCATGCAGCAGGGGCTCTCAATGTTTTTATGTCCTGCTCATATCGTCTCTGCCGGCAGTTAAGGAACGTCCCTAAGTGCCGGGTTTTGAGGAGGTTGGCATGCTCAATGCGATGATTTGGGCGCTTGCCTGTTTTGGTGTTGTTGCTGCCGATATTGCCCTGAGCATGGTTCTGTTTTCAGTTCTCGATGCCGTGTCGGTGCTGACGGGCTATCCGATCGACAATCTCGATATCCAATGGTTCCAGGCTGCCGCTCAGACGGCGTCATTTTTGATGGCGCTGCTGTGGTGGCGCTATCTGTGGCCCCGCTCCTTCATGGCGCGCCGGCAAGGCGAACGCCCACTCGGCGGGGGAGCAGGCGCGGCATGGAAGCGCATTGCCTGCGTTGTCGTGATCGGCCTATCCATGCAGGTGGTCATTAGCTACCTATGCGACGGCGTACTGTCGCTGCTGCCCGAGGTCGCGGCAGACTATAGCGAGCTCGTCGAGGAGACGGGCATGGGCGATACCAGCCTTCTTGCTGTCTTGACCACAGTGCTCGGCGCTCCGTTTTGCGAAGAGCTCCTGGTGCGCGGCATCATCTTTGAGTTTTCGCTGCGTGCGTTTAATCCACAGTGCCGTTCGTTCTGGAAGCGCCGGCGCCGCGCGAACGCGCAGGACGGCGCCATAGTGCCCTGGGCGGCCCCGAGTACCTGGGGCGTCGCCGCGGCAATCGTGCTGCAGGCGGCGGTCTTCGGCTTTATGCACATGAACTGGGTGCAGGGCTGCTACGCGGGCGCTGCCGGCCTCATTTTTGGTTGGGTACTCGTGACCACCGGAAAGCTTCGCTACACGATTCTGCTGCACTTTGCGTTTAATGCCGGGTCGTATCGCATGGGGCTGCTGTGGTTTGTGGGCACACCGCTCGACGTTGTGGTCACGGTTGGCATCGCCGGCTTTGTGCTGGTAGAGGCGATGCGCTCGCTGCTTCGATTGCGCATTCCCGTGTCGCGCGAAGCTGATCGGTCTGAGTAATAACGCCTTTAATTAGACCGATGCGTCCTGAACGCACCTGGCGTTTCGCCGAATGCTTCTTTAAATTTTGAGTAAAAGAATGACATGTTGGAGATGCCGACTTTTCGGGCTACATACTGCACGCTGCGCTCGGTGTTATTGAGAAGATATGCCGCCTCTGTGAGCTGCTGGTTGAGCTTGATTTGCGAAAACGTTTTGCCGGTTTTTTGCTTGATCAAGCTGCTGAGATAGCTGGTGCTATAACCCGTATCGCTCGCAATGCTTTCGAGTGTGCAGTCGCCGTAGCTTCGCTCAATATGATTCAGAATCGACACGATGCGTTCGTCCGACATGATCGCCTGGTTATCAGTTGCGGAGCGTCGGTACAGTCCTCGAATGAGAACAAGGAATAGGCTGACGGCGAGGTGCCTCATGAGTTCATTGGAATAGGCATCTTTAAAGTGATATTCGATAAAGAGCATCTCGATGAGGCGTCGCGCATGTCGGGCGTATTCCTCTGGAAGAATGAGATATTTTCGGGCCTCGCGGTTTTTGGACACAAAATCAAATAGAAGATTCGTTAATGGTGACGCGCCGGGTAGCTGGCTCAGGAACAACGAATCGAACATTTCTTTTTTGAAGACGATCGAAATGACGATATCATGCTCGCCCTTAACGTATGGAACGCTTCTGACTACGCCGGTGTTGCAAATGAGCACGTCGCCCTTTTTAAGGAGTAGTCGCCGTCCGTTGACGATAAACGTGCAGACGCCGTCGTACACGTAGTTAAGCTCCATATCCCGATTGATATGAGGAGGAATATCGGTAAAGCGCGACTCCTTGATAAGGCCCACGGGGTTTTCGTCGAGAGTTTCTTTCCAATCAAACAGATAGACCTCTTCGCCGTTAATGGTTGTGGTTTCCACTCTGTTATATCGCGGGCTGAGCTCTCCCGGATGTGTGCGATGCCACTCTTCGGTCTCGGTATGCGTATAGAGCAGCTGTTTGAGATTCGAATCCATGGGGTGCTCCAGGGGTGAACGGTAGAATCGATGCCTTAAACGGTATTATATCTAAAAAAATGTTATAAACAAACGCTTTCTATGCGATATCTTATGCATCTTGTTCTTCCTAGTATTGGGTTATCCGCTGGAGCATCCGATCAAGGAGGGCAAATGAGTAAGTTAAAACATGGGTTTGACTCCGACTTTTTATGGGGCGGAGCCATATCGTGCTCGCAGGCCGATGGCGCCTGGAATGAGGGCGGAAAGGGAAAGTCGACGCAGGATTGTCGATGGCTGGATGGTACCTGGACTCATGACCAGATTGAGGACAAGCATCAAAACAACCCCTTCTGCCATGACGAACTAATGAACGCTCTCGCAGATGATGGTGTTGAGTTCTACCCGTTTAGGCGCGGTAACGACTTCTATCATCACTACCGTGAGGACATCGCGCTTTTTGCGGAGATGGGCCTCAAGCTGTTCCGCACTTCTATTTGCTGGAGCCGAATCTATCCTAACGGAGATGATCTTGAGCCTAACCGCGAAGGCATCGAGTGGTATCGAAGCATGCTGGGTGAGTGCAAAAAGCACGGCATTAAAACCTTCGTCACCATGCTCCACTATGACATCCCGGTAAATCTTGTCACCACATATGGGGGATGGAAGAATCGCAAGACGATTGATTTCTTCGCCCGCTATGTCGAGACAATCGTTACGGAATTGGGCGATCTGGTCGATTTCTGGCTGCCTTTTAACGAGTTCAATGCAGCGCGTTTTTCGCCTTGGGACGGGGTCTGTCTGGTCAAAGACGAAGAGGGGGAGAACTTCGATCGAGCCATCTTCCAGTGCCTGCACCACGAGTTCGTTGCCAATGCGCGTGCCGTCGAGATTGTCCATCGTCTTTCGCCCGATACTCCCGTTGGCGGCATGATCGCTCGATTCTGTACGTATCCCGCCACCTGCCGTCCCGAAGATAACATGCAGGCTATTCACGACGACCAGTATTCCAACTGGTTCTATACGGACGTGATGGCTCGTGGAAAATACCCCGCTTATATGAATCGCTATTTCGACGCGTGCGATATCGAGATTCAAATGGAGCCGGGCGATGAAGAGCTCATCGCTCGCAACACGGTCGACTTCCTGGCCTTCTCGTACTACTTTTCCCAGGTATCCACCTGCGATCAGGGATGGGAGAAGACTGCGGGAAATCTGGTCATGGCAAACAAGAACCCTTATCTCGAGACGAGTGAGTGGGGCTGGCAGCTCGATCCCATTGGCCTGAGGGTTACCCTTAACCAGATGTATGACCGCTATGGGCTGCCCCTGTATATCGCCGAGAACGGCCTCGGTACATCTGATGTAGTCGAGGAGGATGGCAGCATCCACGACGAGTATCGAATCGATTATTTGCGCCAGCACATAAAGTGCCTTAAAGAAGCGGTGATCGATGGCGTTGACGTGCGCGGATACATGATCTGGGGATTCATTGACCTTGTTGCCTGCGGTCCTCTTACGATGGACAAGCGCTACGGGCTTATCTATGTCGATCTGGATAATTGCGGCAACGGCACTGCGGAGCGCTCGCGTAAAGACTCTTTCTATTGGTATCAGAAATGTATCGCCACTAATGGCGAGGATCTTGGGTAGGAGTGATTGTCGTGGCAGACAAGAAGGAACTGGCCGCTCGTGTCCTCGAGCTCGTGGGCGGCGCCGATAACGTTGTTATGGCAACGCACTGCATTACAAGGCTCAGATTCAACCTGAAGGACGATAGCAAGGCAGACCTGGAGGCCCTTAAGACGCTTGACGGCGCCTTGGGCGCGCAGGTTAAAGACGGACAGTGGCAAGTTATCATCGGCGCCAGCGTGGGGTCGGTATATGACGAATTGGAGCCCATGCTAGGTGACAGGATGGGTGGCGAGGTCTCCGCCGACGCCGAGCAGCCTGAGCTCCAAAAAGGTTCGGCTCGCGTATTCGATATCATCACCGGCATCTTTTCCGCTATCATTCCCGCACTGGTGGCGGGAGGCATCGTAAAGGGCATCCTGGCTGCTATCGCGGCTTTTGGAATCGACACGGGTGCCGGCGACTTTGCGATATTCAATATGATTTCGGATATCCCGTTCTACTTCTTGCCGTTTTTGCTGGCAATGTCTACAGCTGATAAGTTCCGGGTCAACCGTTCGCTTGCGCTTTGTGTTGCCGGATCGCTGATGTACCCGACCATTGTCAACGCTGTCGGTACGGGCGAGACGCCCCTTGCGCTGTTCGGTTTTGCGGTGCCGATTTTTAGCTACGCCGATTCCGTGTTCCCGGTTATCTTTGGCGTCATTGGCTTGTCTTTTGTATATCGTGCAATCGACAAAGTCGTGCCGGATCTTTTTAAGCTCGTTGTCGTTCCGGCGCTCTCCCTTGCTATCGTGATTCCCGTCAACCTGTTTGTGCTCGCTCCGATTGGTGCCTGGTGCGGTCTTGGTCTTGCCAACGGTATCGTTTGGCTATTCTCGACGTTAGGCCCCGTTGCCGGTTTTCTGCTGGGCTTCTTTATGCCGCTTATCGTGCTCTTCGGCATGCATCAGTCAACGAGCCCTATCCAGATTTCCAATATCGCAACGCTTGGGTATGACTATCTGCTCCCGATCTCTTTCTGCCATAACCTCGCCGAAAGCGGTGCGTCTTTTGGTGCAGCCCTGCGCATGACCGACGAAAAGCTCAAGTCCGCTGCAATGACGTGCGCCTTCTCAGCATTTATGGGAATTTCCGAGCCCGCCTTGTTTACCGTTCAGGTTCCTAACAGGACTCCGCTTATCGCTGCGATGATTGCGGATGGCATTGGCGGTGCGCTTACCGTTGTTCTCGGCGCAAAGTGCTTCGGCTTTGTTATGCCCGGCATTACCTCGTTGCCCGTTTATGCCGATCCAAGCGGCAATCCCATGAACCTGATCATGATTGTCGTCTGCATCGCTTTGACTTGGGTTATCTCTGCGGCGCTCTCGTTTGCGCTCTATGGTCGTTTCGACAAAAAGTAACGACGTTTTGAGATAGACAATATTAATCGGCCGCTCGCCGGGGAATCGTTCTGCGACGCCCCAGCGAGCGGCATTTTATTGGTGGGGCGTGTCGTGTCGCCAACGGCGGCATGCCGCCTCGCCGCGCTAGTTGCGTCTGCCGCCTCCGTTGGCGCCCTGTCGTCCCTGGGCCGCGCGGTTGCGGCCTGCGGTGTTCTGCGCACGCGACATGCCGCCGTGGCCCTTGCTGCCCTTGGGCCCCTTGCCGGCGGCGCCACCGTGGGCCTTGCTGCCCTTCTTGCCGGTCCCATGTCCGCCGCCCGCAGACGTCTCGCCCGG
>URNJ01000118.1 GCA_900549215.1 uncultured Collinsella sp. | reverse complement strand
GGTGCAATGCTGGAGCTGACCGGATCGGTGTATCCGGAGGACCGGGCATGGCTGCGCCGTGCGGCGCGTGCGCTTGGGCTTTGCCGGAGCAGCCTCCTCACCAGTTGCAGGCACGGCCTTCTCGGCCGCTGCAGGCGTAGGCGTCGAAGCAGCCTTAGGCGTCTCAGGAGCCGAGGCTTGCGCGGGCGCCGCGACCTGGTCCGACGCAACCGGTGCAGCGGGAGCCGTTTGCGTCGTCGTTATTTCGTTTTCTTGTTGTTGATCAGACACAGTGTTTGCTCAACTTTCTTTTCAAGCCCTGTGATCACATGCTCCCTGCATAAACCTTCAGGGCGGCTAAACAGTCTAGCTCCGTCAAATACCAACGGACATCATTGATCTGTATCGAGATATTTGCGTCATATACGCAGCGTTAGTGTAACACAACCGCCGCCACCTGCAACTTAGTCATTGGGGACGTTCTTAAACGACTAGTCAAAAGGGACACTCTTTGGTTTAACACCCATAAATCTGACTGCCTCCGCCAAAACTATGGCGGTTTACTACGATGAATCGCTCAACCGCGACCACTCCGAAACTTGTTGAACTAAAACCGCAGGTAGATGCCTTGCACTTTTTAGTGAAAAGCCGGCGTGGTTGGAATATCTCAATTCATCGTAGTAAACCGGCATAGTTTCGTATTTCCAGCAGTTCCAAATTCGTCAACACGCCGGCGTTTATGCAAAAAGCCCGACCTCCGCATGGAGATCGGGCTTATAGGGCTCAGCAAAACCGAACCTACACGGTCAAATGACTCACAGATTACATCTGCTCGGGTGCGGAAACGCCAACGAGGGTGAGCACCAGGGCGAGCGTCACGCGGACGGCATCGCAAGCGGCCAGACGGGCGCGCGAAAGCTCGGGGTCGACGGGACGGCCCTCACTCGGCAGAACCTGGCAGGCAGCGTAGAAGCTGTGGAAGTCGCCGGCGAGCTCCTCGGCAAAGTGCGTCAGACGGAACGGGGCGCGGTCGCGAGCGCAGCTGGCAATCAGGTCGGTGAGCTCGTTGAGCTTACGCGAAAGGGCGAGCTCGGTCGGATCGGTCAGCAGCGAGTAATCGACGTTCTCACCGATGGCCTTGGCGGCGACGGCCTTCATGCCCATCTCGTCAGCCTGCTCGGGCGTAACGTCAGCGGCACGGCGCAGGATGGAGCACACGCGGGCGTGAGCGTACTGCACGTAGTACACCGGGTTGGAGTTGTCGCGCTTCTTGACGGCCTCGATATCGAAGTCAACCATCTGGTTGGAGCTCTTGGAGATGAGCGTGTAACGAGCGGCGTCGGAGCCAACCTCGTCGACGAGCTCCTGCAGGGTCACCATGGTGCCCTTGCGCTTGGACATACGGACGGGCTTGCCGTTGCGCAGCAGGTTGACGAGCTGGCCCAGCAGAACCTCAAACTTGCCAGGGTAACCCAGAGCGTCGCAGACGCAGCGGACGCGCTCGATGTAGCCGTGGTGGTCGGCGCCCCAGATGTCGATGACGTGGTCGACGCGCTGGAACTTATCCCAGTGATAGGCAACGTCGGAGGCGAAGTAGGTGTACTCGCCGTCGGACTTGATCAGGACGCGGTCCTTGTCATCGCCCAGGTCGGTGGAGCGGAACCACAGGGCGCCGTCCTTGGTGTAGAGGTAGCCCATCTTGTCGAGCTTCTCAAAAGCGCGGTCGACGGCAGAGGTGCCGGCGGTCTCACCCTCGGTGTCCTTCACGTACAGCGAACGCTCGGAGTACCAACGATCGAAATCGCAATTGACGGCGTGGCAGAGGTCGCGCATGTTGTCGACCATCTTTACGTAGCCGCGCTCGCGGAAGCTCTCCATGCGCTCCCGAGGATCGGCGTCGACCCACTTATCGCCGTCGGTGCGCCAGAACTCGGCAGCCTCGTCGATGATGTAGTCGCCGCCGTAGGAGTCCTTGCCCAGGGTCTCGGCAAAGTTGTCCTGATACGGATGGGTCTCGGGGTGCTCGTCGTTCTCGTCGGCAACAAAGGCGTCGCGGTCGGCGATCAGCAGCTTGTGAGCCTCGTCGATATCCACGCCCTGCTTGGCGATGATGTCGGCAAGCTGCATATAGCGCGTGCTGATGGAGTTGCCGAAGGTGTTCATCTGAGAGCCGTGGTCGTTGATGTAGAACTCACGCTGGATGTCGTAACCGGCGTGGTCCATAACGCGGCAGAGCGAGTCGCCCAGCGCGGCCCAGCGGCCGTGGCCGATGTGCATGGGGGCGACGGGGTTGGCGGAAACGAACTCGACCTGGGTCTTCAGGCCGCCACCGACGTTGGACTTAGCGAAGTCCATACCCTTCTCGCGAGCCTCGCCAAAGATGGCATTCTTGACGGCAACGGAGAGGTAGAAGTTGATGAAGCCGGGGCCTGCGATCTCGACCTTCTCGATCGCGGGGTCCTCGGGCATATGGGCAACGATGGCCTCGGCGATCTTGCGCGGGGCGCAGTGGGCCAGCTTGGCGGACTTCAGGGCCATGGTAGAGGTCCACTCGCCATGAGAAGTGTCAGCCGGTCGCTCGATAGCGCAATCGTCAAGTTCAAATGCGGAAAGGTCGCCGGCCTCCTGGGCCGCAGCAAGCGCAGCGCGTACCAGCTCTTCAATCTTCTCGGGCATAGATCCTCCTTGTGTTAAAGCCCCCGAGCTCTTGGTCACTCGTAGGGCAAAAGCCAGAGTTTGTAGCACTCTATCACAAGCGACGGGCACTGTCGCAGGGTAAAGCTAATAGATATTGCATATGCACAAAAATGACTACAGCTTGTATGGAGTCACTCAAAGATGCCAGTCTGCCTGCAGATTATGCAGGCGTTGAAAATGCATAAAGGTGTGAATGAGCTGCGTCTGTTATCGAATACTCTTACCTATCAGAGTTGTGTGCTTTTCCTGCATAAAGTAAGGGTTTGCGCACGTCATCGTGTTATTCTAGACATACGTAAATTCGTATAAGTTGGAGGTAGCATGTTCTCAATCGGTCAACACGTCATTCATCCGGGCCAGGGAGTCTGCACCGTCGTCGGTTTTAGGGACGACACACCGCAGCCCATGCTGCTGCTCGAGACCAAGCAGGGACATGCGCAGACGATCCTCATGTACCCCGTGGCGCAGGCCGACCGTTTGCACGCCGCCATCTCGCAGCAAGATGCCGAGCACCTGCTGAGCCACTATGACGAGCTGGAGTGCGACACCTTTACCGAGCGCAACAGCTCACTTGAGGAGACGCACTTTAAGCAGCAGCTCAAGCTGGGCGCGCCCGAGACGGTCCGCGTGGCAAAAACCATGATGCACCGCATTCGCCAGGCCGAGGAAGCTGATAAAAAGCCCAGCTCCTACTACATGCGCGTACTCAAGGAAGCCAAGCGCCGCTCCATCGAGGAGTTCGCTGTGGCCTTGGGCGTCACCGAGGAGGACGCCGAAGCCCGCCTAGCCCAAGCCGCCCTCAACTAACCCATCCGCGCCAAAAACCACCACAAAGGGGACAGGCACCTTTGTGGTGGTTTTCTTGTTCTAGTAGTATTCATTCTTATCGATACCCACGAGCACAAGGAGTCTCCTATGGCAGAGCCGCTTACCGCCGGAATTACCCGCGACCGCGCGTTCGAACTGCTCAACGAGCACAACAAGGACCCGTTCCACATCACCCATGGCGAGACGGTCGAGGGCACCATGCGCTACTTTGCGCGCGAGTTCGACCCCGAGAACGAGGAGTTTTGGGGCATCGTCGGTCTGCTGCACGACCTGGATTGGGAGGAGCATGAGGACGACCCCATGAACCACACCATCTATGCTGCCGAGATTCTTGAGGGCGAAGGTGCGTCTCCCGAGCTCATTCGCGCCATCCAGACGCACACGTCCGACTTTAACACCTCGCTGCCCAAGCCCGAGCTGCAGATGGAAAAGATCCTGTTTGCCTGTGATGAGCTCACCGGCCTAATCGGCGCCGCAGTCATCATGCGCCCGAGCAAGAGCGTTATGGACTTTACGACCAAGTCGCTCAAGAAGAAGTTCAAGGACAAGCGCTTTGCCGCCGGCTGCTCGCGCGACGTGATTTCGCAGGGCGCCGAGATGTTGGGCTGGGAGCTCCCCGAGCTCTTTGACCGCACCATCGCGGCCATGCAGTCCTTCGCGCCCGACCGCGACACCTTCCAGGCCTAACCGCTCGCGCCACCTAAAACCACCACAAAGGGGACAGGTACCTTTGTGGTGGTCTTCGTTTACGAGGGGTTTAGGGGCGGACCTGGCCGGTGCCGCGGAGCTTGTATTTGTAGGTGGTGAGGGCCTCGGCGGCGAAGGGGCCACGGGCGTGGAGCTTTTGGGTCGAGATGCCGATCTCGGCGCCCAGGCCAAACTCGCCGCCGTCGGTGAAACGCGTGCTGGCGTTGGCGTACACGGCCGAGGCATCGACCGCATCCAGGAAGCGCTCGCAAGCATCCGTGTCCTCGGCAACGATGGCCTCGGAGTGCATCGTGCCGTAGCGGTTGATGTGTACGATGGCCTCGTCCTCGTTTGCCACGACCTTCACGCTCATCTCGAGCGCCAGGTACTCGCGACCCCAGTCCTCCTCAGTCGCGGCGACGTAGTCATCACCCTCGGCAAGCCCGGCATCGGCGCATACGGCGCAGGTTGCCTCGTCGCCGTGAATGAGCACGCCGTGGTCATGCAGCACGGCCACGGCCGCGGGCAAAAACGCATCGGCCACAGCACGGTCGACCAGCAACGACTCGGCGGCATTGCACACGCCTACGCGCTGGGTCTTGGCATTAACGATAATGTTGAGCGCTTTATCAAAGTCGGCGGATTCATGCACGTAGATGTGACAGTTGCCCGTACCCGTCTCGATTACCGGCACAAGCGACTCGCGCACGCAGCGCTGGATCAGGCCTGCACCGCCGCGCGGAATGAGCACGTCGACAATACCGCGGAGCTTCATGAGCTCGCCAGTGGCCTCGCGGTCGGTGGACTCGATCATCGACACGGCCTCGCGCGGGAAGCCCTCGGCCTCAAGCGCATCGGCCAGCAGCTCGGCGATCATGGCACACGAGTGATAGGCCAGCGAGCCGCCGCGCAGAATGCAGGCGTTGCCGGTACGGATGCAGATGCCTGCGGCGTCGGCCGTCACGTTGGGGCGCGCCTCGTAGACCATAGCGACCAGGCCCAGCGGCACACTCACACGGGTCAGGCCGCTTGCAAGCACGCGGTGGTCGAGCACGCGGCCCTCGGGATCGGGCAGCTCGGCGAGCTTTTCCAGGCCGGCGGCCATGCCCTCGACGCGCTCGGGCGTCAGCAGCAGGCGATCGAGCAGTCCGGCCGAGGTACCCGCATCGCGCGCGGCGGACATATCGAGCTCGTTAGCGGCGACGATGGAGTCGACACCGTTGCGCAGTGCTGCGGCCATGGCGCGCACGGCCTCCTGGCGCTGCTCATCGCTCGCCGTGGCAAGCGAGGCCGACGCTGCCTTGGCGGCAACGGCAAGATCGTG
>URNJ01000117.1 GCA_900549215.1 uncultured Collinsella sp. | reverse complement strand
ATGGAGACCCTGCGCGATATGGGGTTTGGGCCTGAACGTTCTAATAAGGGCAACGTGCTCGTTGAGCTTGGTGGCGAGGGTGAGCCGCTTGTGTTGGCGAGCCATGTCGACACGCTGGGCGCCATGGTGCGTTCCATTAAGGACAATGGTCGTCTGCGCCCCACGACCCTCGGCGGGCATCAGTGGTCTACGGCCGATGGCGAGAACTGCACCGTTTATACGCGCGATGGCAATGTGTACACGGGCGTGGTTCTTAACACCGAGCCTTCGGCGCACGTGGCCGACGAGCCGGTCAAGACTCTCGAGAAGAACATGGAGATCTTGCTCGATGAGAATGTCGACAGCAAGGATGATGTGCTCGAGCTGGGTATTCAGACGGGCGATATCATCGCCATGGATCCGCGTACCACGGTGACGGAGAGCGGCTACATTAAGAGCCGCTTCCTGGATGACAAGCTGTCGGCGTCGATTCTGCTGGGTTTGGCCCGTTCCGTTGCTGACGGCGAGGTGTCGCTTTCGCGCAAGGTGTCGCTGCTCTTTACCGTGTACGAGGAGGTCGGCCACGGCGGCGCTTTCGTGCCGGCCGACACGCGCGAGATGATCAGCGTTGACATGGGCTGCGTGGGCGATGACCTGGGCTGCACCGAGCGCATGGTTTCGATTTGTGCCAAGGATTCGGGCGGTCCGTACAACTACGACCTGGTGACCACGCTGTCCAATATCGCGCGCGAGCTGGAGCTCGATTACGCCATCGATGTGTACCCGCACTACGGCTCCGACGTCGAGGCCACGCTTTCGGCCGGCTACGACATTCGCCATGGTCTGATCGGCCCCGGCGTGTACGCGAGCCACAACTACGAGCGCAGCCACATGGACGGCGTGCGCAACACCTTCGAGCTCGTCCGCGCCTACGTACAGCGCTAGCGATGCAGCTGCCTCGGCTGATACGGCAGTACCGACCGAGGCCGTCCTCTCTAAGTTGCGGTGAAATAGGGACTGTTTGGCGGTTTTAAACGCTTAAACAGTCCCTATTTCACCGCAATTTATGAAGGGGATGGGGCTACTTAAGTGCGCCGGTCACCGTGCCGCCGCCGAGGACGATGTCGCCGTGGTAGACTACAACGGCCTGGCCGGGGGCGATGGCTCGCTGCGGCTCGTCAAAAGTCAGCAGCATTTGCCCGTCTTCGCCGCGCGTAAGGGTCGCTGCTTGGTCTTTCTGACGGTAACGGTACTTGGCGCCCACGCGAATGCCGCCGGCATCGAGTTCTGCCTCCATGCGGTCGGCAGGGGCGCTCCAGATCCAGTCGTCGGCCGTGAGTGCTGTGGCCGTTAGGTCCTCGGCCTCGCCCAGATGCACGGTGTTGTTGGCGGCATCGACGCCCGTCACATACACGGGATGCGCCATCGCGACGCCCAAGCCCTTGCGCTGGCCGATGGTATAGCGCAACGCGCCGTTATGGCGTCCGACCACGCTGCCGTCGCGCCACACAATGTCGCCCGGTGCAGCGGGATGTCCGCAGCGGCGCTCGATATAGCCCGCGTAGTCACCGTCTGGAATAAAGCAGATGTCCTCGCTTTCGGCCTTCTGGGCGTTGGTAAAGCCTTGCTCGGCGGCTATGCGGCGCACGTCGCGCTCTTTGTCTAGGCCTGCCAGCGGAAAGATCGTGTGCGCCAGGCGCTCCTGCGTAAGCGAATATAAAAAGTAGCTCTGGTCCTTTTTGGGATCTTCGCCGCGATGCAGCTGCCAGGTGCCGTCTACTGTCTGGCTTGTTTTGGCGTAATGACCCGTTGCGATGTAGTCGCAGCCCATGTCCAGCGCCGCACCGAGCAACGCGCCAAACTTTATGTGGCGGTTGCAGATGATGCACGGGTTGGGCGTCAGCCCCTCCTGGTAGGCGTTCACAAAGCGCTCGATAACGCTGTGGTCGAAGGTCTGCTGCAAGTCGAGCACATGGTGGGGTATCCCCAGACGCTCGGCGACGGCCTTTGCATCGGCGATGTCGCGGTCGACTTTGCTCATACCCGTTGCAGGATCGGGCGCGGGGCAGGTGAGGCGCATGGTGGCGCCGACGCATTCGTAGCCCTGGCTTTTGAGCAGGTACGCGGTCACGCTGGAATCGACGCCGCCGCTCATGGCGACGAGCACGCGCTTGTTGTGCATGGGGAGGTTCTCCTTGGTGGCATGTGGCCAAAAAAGAAAAGCGGCGCGGGAGGCTGGTTCCGCGCCGCAGACATTGTAGCAAGTTCGGGCGTCTCGTGGGACACCCTGATTGGATGGGCTCAGACTGCCGGGAGAGAGGAGACCGGCTCGTCCGTGGGCTCAACCTATGGGCGACAGGCCCTAGTCCTGGAAGAGCGCCGTGGACAGGTAGCGCTCGCCGGTGTCGGCAAGCAGGGCCACGATGGTCTTGCCCTCGTTCTCGGGGCGCTTGGCCAGCTGCAGCGCGGCCCACACGGCGGCGCCGGACGAAATGCCCACGAGCACGCCCTCCTTGTGGCCCACGGCGCGGCCGGTCGCAAAGGCGTCGTCGTTCTCGACGGGGATGATCTCGTCATAGACCTGGGTGTCGAGGACGTCGGGCACAAAGCCGGCGCCGATACCCTGGATCTTGTGCGGGCCGGCTTGGCCCTTGGAGAGCACCGGGGAAGTGGCGGGCTCGACGGCGACGACCTTGATTTCGGGGTTCTGCTCCTTAAGGAACTCACCCACGCCGGTCACGGTGCCGCCGGTTCCAACGCCGGCGACGAAGATGTCGACCTCGCCGTCGGTGTCATCCCAGATCTCGGGGCCGGTCGTGGCCTTGTGGATGGCGGGGTTGGCGGGGTTCACAAACTGGCCGGCGATGATGCTGTTTGGCGTCTCCTTCTGCAGTTCCTCGGCCTTGGCGATGGCGCCCTTCATGCCCTTGGAACCGTCGGTGAGCACGAGCTGTGCGCCATATGCCTGCATAAGCTTGCGGCGTTCGACGGACATAGTCTCGGGCATGGTGATGATCACCTTGTAGCCGCGAGCCGCCGCCGGTGTTGCCACTCGTGGGCTCGATGATGGTGTAGTCGCCGCCGCGCACGAGCTTGCCGGCCTTCTCGGCCTCGTCGATCATGTTCTTGGCGACGCGGTCTTTGACGGAGCCGGCGGGGTTGAAGTATTCCAGCTTGACGAGCACGCGGGCCTTGAGGTCCTCATCGGCCTCAAAGTGAGTGAGCTCCAGAAGCGGAGTGTGGCCGATAAGCTGATCGATGGACGTGTAAACATTGCTCATGGTGAACCTCCAAAGTGTTCAAATGACTGGATACCGTGTGGTTTTACGGTGTGTGTAGCAGCGAAACCCACAAACCTTATGGGTTGTTCGTTTTGCTGTTGGCAAGCATAGTAGACAGTAAAGCCTAGTAACGCAATAGGAAATAGAAGATTATTACGAGTCGATTAACCATCTTGACCGGAACGGGTATTTTCAAAACCAATATTTCGGCTAGAATTTCTACGGACTAAATGACCGAAAGGCAGCACTATACATGTTGGTTTCTACTAAGGGCAGATATGCCCTGCGCGTTATGGTCGATCTGGCCGAGCACCAGGCAGCCGGTCGCATCCCGCTCAAAGAGATCGCGGCGCGACAGGGGATTTCCGAGAAATATCTCGAGAACATCTTGGCTACGCTCGTGCGCGCCAACATGCTCTCGGGCATGCGCGGCAAGGGCGGTGGCTACGTGCTCACGCGCCCACCCGAGCAGTACACGGTGGGCGAGATCCTGCGCCTGACCGAGGGTAGTCTGGCGCCGGTCGCCTGCCTGGATGGCGACTGCAAGGGCTGCTCGCGTTCGGATGAGTGCCCCACGCTCGACGTGTGGAAGAACCTGGACAAGCTCATCAACGACTACCTCGACGGTGTGACGCTCGATCAACTTGTCGCTCCCAACCATGGCTACGACTACGTCATCTAACCCACACCTGCATTTGGGGACGGGGTGGAAATGGTAGATTTTCTCGCCCTTTGAGACTTGGCAAATAAGAAGGCCGCCCATTTTTGCGATGGGCGGCCTTCGTTTTGGGCTGTTGAGACGGACACGGCCGGAATGGCCATTTTAGTCCTCGGCGATGCTGTCGAGGATGCTGCGCGTGATGGACACCAGGATGCTGCCCATAAAGGCCGATCCAAAGCTGGCGATGGAGATGCCGACGCCCAGCAGGTTGACCGACAGGTAACTCGCGAGCTCAAGCATAAAGCTGTTGACGACAAGCTGGAAAATGCCCAGCGTAATGATCGTGAGCGGCAGCGAGATGACCGTGAGGAACGGTTTGACGAACGAATCGACAATGTTCAGGAACAGTCCCACAAAGGCAAAGCAGACCCAGGTCTCGGCAAAGCCGAAGGGTTGGATACCGGGGACGAGGAACGTGGCGATCGCGATGGCGATCGAGGTGAAGAGCCAGTTAAGCATAAAGCGCATGGCGTGAATCCTTTCTTGCGCCGGGATTGCTGGCGTCGCGTGAAGCGGCTTACGGCGGCGACCTGGATGGTTGCGCGGGCGCGCCGCGGTGTTTGGGCGCCCATTGTCTCAAATATTCGTGGAGCTTACGTGCGCATATGGTTTCTAAACGGCGTTCGTCCTGAAAAACGCGCCGCTGGCAGAGAGTCTTGTCGCTTTAGTTTGGTGGTGTGCTAAACTGCTAAGGGCAAAAGCCACAGGCGTTGCCCTATTGCATAGAACGGGCGAACGATGTCCGATGTCAGTATCAACTTCGATGCCTTTTGGCGGGGTTGGCGGTGATCGATGAATATCGAGAACATGTTTGACAAGCCTGATGTCAAGCAGCTGGTCCACGCATTTAGCCTTTTGGACGACGAGAAGGATATCCAAGCGTTTTTGACCGATATCTGCACGCCGCGCGAGATTTGCGATCTATCGCAGCGTCTGCAGGTCGCGCGTTACCTGGACGAGGGCGAGCCTTATGTTGAGGTTCAAGCCCGTACTGGCGCTTCGTCCACCACGGTGAGCCGTGTGTCCAAGGCACTCAACGGCGAGTACGGTGGCTACCGCAAAATCCTCATTAAGCTGGAGGACGGCGAGTAGGCCGCGCCAAAAACGAATTGTACAAAACCGCTCCTCCGGGGGCGGTTTTTATATGCCCGCAATCGGCTGGTGCGTTGGGGTCAGGTTGCTTTGTACCAAAAGATGGAGCTGCGGTGGCAATGTGTCCGCTTGGGCGGGTAGGATGGATGCATTGATTATTGCGAACAGTTTGAGCGGAGGACCATGCCTGTTCGAATCTATACCACCAATGCCGGCACGGATTTGAGTGATGCCGAGTCGGCGCTGCTTGCCGACCTTGTTGACTGCCACGGACGTGCCGTGCTGCTGGCACCTACGTTTGCCGAGCTCGACCTGTGCCGTCATGATGCGGCGGAAGCCGGCGTTTCGCTGGGTATTGACTACAAGACGCCTACATCGTGGCTTCGCTCGCTTTGGGAGCTTATGGGCGATGGCCGCAGCTTTGTGGATAACCTTCAGCGCCAGATGCTGTTCTCGGACATGATCGACCGCCGCGACGACGCTGCTCTGCAGCCGCTCTCGCGCAGCCAAGGCACGGTACGCATGCTTTCGCGTATGGCCCGCGATGTGTTGCCTGGCGTGGCGGGGACGGG